>CALHCC010000079.1 GCA_937930675.1 uncultured Flavobacteriaceae bacterium | reverse complement strand
CATGATAGTACATATGCAAAGTCTATTGTATTTATGCTAAAGTTTGCAGAGCAAAAAATGGAAGAATTTGTTAAGAAAGATTATTTAGATGGAGTGTCCCTAAAAGTAATTATTAAACATTTTGCCGTGTTTTCAGAACTTGGACCTATTGCAGAGGAGCAAAATTCTTCTTTAATTGTGATGGGATCTCATGGAAAAGATTACAAAAACGGAGAATATTTAGGGTCTAATACAGAAAAAGTGGTTAAAAACTCTAAAATTCCTGTATTGGTGATTAAAAAAGAATTAAAAAGCATCGATTTTTCTAAAACGGTGTTTGTGAGTGATTTTAAATTAGAATCGGCAACAGCCTATAAAAATGTTAAAAAGTTTTATAATGAAATAGGTGTGAATCCTAAAATGTTATTTATCAACAAACCAGGAGCTGATTTTGTATCTACCCAAGAAATGGAAGCTAGATTTAAAGCTTTTTTATTAGAAGCAGAGGGTAATTTAGACAATTTAGATGCTTTTGATAATTACGATGATTATACTGTGGTTGATGGTGTGAATCATTATACTGAAGATCATCAAATTTCTTTAGTTTCTATAGCAACACACGGAAAATCTAATATTTCTAAGTTTTTTACAGACAGTGTTTCTCTAGACATCACCAACGAAACCATTTTACCTGTATTAACAGTGCTAATGTAAGTATACTTTAAATTACCATAGAATATAAAGTGATTTTCGATCGTATTTTTATCGGAAATCACTTTTTTACTTATTGATGTTCTTAACGTATTTCTTAAAAACTTACTATTGATTTTTTATGTAACAAAGTTGCAAGAATAAATTATATAATTACATTTGCAACCCAGTTGCATTAACGGGTTTATATGATAAAATCAATTTTAGTAAAATCAGATACATTAGGAGCTATTGCAAGTACACTGTGTGTTGTACATTGTTTAGCAACTCCTTTTTTATTTGTAGCACATACTTGTGCTTTAGGAGGTTGTAAAACAAGTCCTAATTGGTGGCAAAATTTAGATTATGTATTTCTAATCATTTCATTCATTGCAGTAATTCGTTCTGTTAAAAACACCTCTAAAAAAATAATGAAACCTATCTTATGGTTTAGTTGGTGTGCATTAACGATATTAGTGATGAATGAAAAAATTCAACTCATACCCTTACCAGAAACCATTACCTATGCTGCCGCTCTTTTATTAGCTATAACACATATTTACAATCTAAAGTATTGTCAGTGTAAAACGGATACATGTTGTGTCCAACATATTTAAAAATACTACCATGTTTAACATATGGTTTCGCGTATTTTAAAAAGCTGAGTCATTTAGCTGTTTAAATAAACTTTAACAAAAAAAAAGAGCTACGTTAAATACAAAATTTTAAATAGTATATTACTATTGTAAATCTTTATTCTTCACTATCTATTCATAAAAAATATGGAAGCTATTATTACTATTGTTGGTTTTTTAGGAGCAGGAAAAACAACCTTACTAAGACATTTAATCAAAACCTACGTAGCTAACGATTGGCAGCCTTTTATTATTTTAAACGATTACGAAAACGCCAATTTGGACGCCATTCAATTTACAGACACTGTAAACCCTAAATGGATTAAAGCTCTTACAGGGAGTTGTATTTGTTGTAGCGGTATTGATGAATTAAGAAATTATGTGAATCGGGTTCCAGAAAGACCTCATGGAATTACATTGATTGAAGCCAATGGAACGTCTGATGCTTGCTCGCTTATGGAGTTTTTAGGAGTTGGACTTAACGATCGGTTCTTACCTCCTATTCAAATATCTGTAGTAGATGTGAAGAATTGGCAAAAAAGAGAAGAACATAACACACTTGAAATACATCAAATTCAAGTATCATCCTTAATTATACTTACGCATTTAGAAAAAGTAACAGCTACCAGAAAAGAACTTGTGTGTAAAGAAGTAAAAGAACTCAATCCTTTTGCTCAAATTCTAACGATGGATGATTTAACGGTTTCGCTTCTTTCAAATCTAGTTCCTTCTAAAAATAAGGCTCAAGAATTTCACCATGAGCAAACACATTGGGCTTCTTGTTCTTGTGATTTGCCAAACCTACCGAATACCGACTGTATTTATACCATTTGTAATGCACTTCCTAAAAGTATTCTTAGAGTAAAAGGCTGTACTCATATTGGTAATGAAGAAACCTATACTTATTTTGAGCGTACTCCTGACGGTGAAATTTCCATTAGACCCTTTAATGGAATTCCTATTACCGGTTCTAAACTATTAACCATTGGCCCTAATAGTGAAATTTCGTTGCTAAAAAAAGTAATTTCAGAAAGTTTGGCTGATATAAACTATTAATTTTTTTATTTCTTTAATTTGTCTACTAACAAAGCTACAGTGGCATCTCCTGTAACATTTACGGTGGTTCTTAACATATCCAAAGGTCTGTCTACAGCAAAAATTAAAGCCAACCCAATAGGTAATAAATCTTTAGGAAAACCTACAGCATCTAACACAATAATTAACATCACCATTCCTGCTCCGGGTACAGCTGCAGATCCTATAGATGCTAATAGTGCAGTTACAATAATGATAAGTTGATTTTGAAACACCAACCCTTCTGGCCATAAAACCTGCATGATAAATACAGAAGCTACCGCCTGATATAAACTCGTACCATCCATATTAATAGTCGCTCCTACAGGCAACACAAAACTAGATACTTCTTTTTCTACTCCCAAATGTTCTTCTACTCTTTCCATAGTTACAGGCAAAGTTGCTGCACTAGAACTGGTTGAAAATGCTAACAATTGTGCGGGAGAAATTTTCTTTAAAAACCAAATAGGTGATTTTTTTACAATAAAAGCGACTCCTAGCATATAAAATCCTATCATAGTGATTAAACCTAACACCACCACTCCAGCATATTTTAATAAAGCCAGTAATACATGAATATCATCCGAAGTTACCACTACAGTTGCTAATAAAGAAAATACCGCATAAGGTGCAAATAACATAATGATATCTATCATTTTAAGAATGACCTCGTTTAAAGAATCAAAAAAATCTTTTAAGGGTTTTGCTTTTTTCTCTCCAATTAATAACAAGCATACTCCTAAAAATAAAGTAAAAAAGATCACTTTTAGCATGCTTTTATTATCTCCCATCGCTTCAATAATATTACTAGGAACCATATCTACTAAAAATTGCAAAGGTCCTTGAGATTGTTGAAACTGAGCTTCTGTTAACTTTCCTTGCAAGCTCGTATTGGTTACATAGTTATTTTTTAACACGGTTACGGTATGCTCAGCAATTCCATTTCCTGGTTGTATAATGTTGACCAAGCTTAAACCAATACCAATAGCAACTACAGTAGTGACTACGTAGATAACAACCGTTTTTATTCCCATAGATTTAAACTTAGAAATATCTTTTAAATCAGAAATTCCTTTAATTAAAGAAGCCATAATTAAAGGAATGGCTATTAATTTTAAAAGCTTTACAAAAATAGTCCCAAAAGGTTTTATCCAATAAATTACCCATTGCTTACCTCCTGTTACTTGTGTGAATAACAATCCAAAAATAACCCCTAATACAAGTCCTATAATAATTTTCCAGTGCAGCGCTACTTTTTTCATGTAGTTTGGTTAAGAACAAGAACAATTGTCTCCGTTACAATTATTCTTTGTGTTTTTTTTAAAGTATTTACTGTAAATATAATACAGTGCTCCTACAATAAAAATTCCAGTTAGTAAATTTTGTATCATGAGTGTTAAGCTAGTAATTGGTACGCAATAAATGCTGTTATATAAGCAATTCCAGACATTACAGACATTTGTATTAAAGGCCATTTCCATCCATTCGTTTCTCTTTTTACAATGGCAATTGTACTCATACACTGCATGGCAAAAGCATAGAATAATAAAATAGAAACACCTGTAGCAAAGGAATATACTTGTTTTTTAGAATCCTGAAACACTTCGTTTTTCATTCGTTCTTTAATAGTGGACTCTTGCTCATTACCTACACTATAAATAGTAGCTAAAGTTCCTACAAATACTTCTCTTGCTGCAAAAGAAGCTAGTACTGCAATTCCAATTTTCCAATCGTATCCTAAAGGCTTAATTACGGGTTCTATAAATTTACCCATCACTCCTATATAAGAATGCTCTAATTTATAAGAAGCTATTTCTGTTTGTAACGCCTCAGTATTATAATTAGGGTATTGTTCGGTAACCACTTCTGTAGCCTGTTGTATATGCTTACCAGGACCGTAAGAGGCCAAGCCCCAAATTAATATAGAAATGGCTAAAATAATTTTACCCGCCTCAAAAACAAAAGTTTTTGTTTTTTCTGCCACATTAATCGCTACATTTTTAAACAAAGGAAGTTTATAATTAGGCATTTCTACAACAAAGTAAGATTTTGATGTAATTTTTAAAAACTTATCTAACAACGCAGCCGCTAAAATAGCCGTTACAAATCCTAATAAGTACAATGCCATTAGTACCAAACCTTGTACGTTAAAACTTAAAAACGTAGCTTCTGTAGGAATAATTAAACTAATAATAATTGCATAAACAGGCAAACGAGCAGAACATGTGGTAAATGGAGTAACTAAAATAGTGATTAAGCGTTCTTTCCAATTTTCTATATTTCTAGCCGCCATAATTGCAGGAATCGCACAAGCTGTTCCAGAAATTAAAGGTACAATACTTTTTCCGCTCAAACCAAATTTACGCATAATTCTGTCCATTAAGAAAACAACACGACTCATATAACCGCTTTCTTCTAATACAGAGGTAAATAAAAACAAAAAGGCTATTTGTGGAATAAAAATAACCACTCCTCCTATTCCAGGAATAATACCTTCTGCTAATAAATTAGTAAAGGTTCCTTTAGCTAAGTTATTTTTAACCCATTCCGAAAGAAAAGCAAAGGTATTGTCTATAAAATCCATCGGGATTTCTGACCACGAAAACAAGGCTTGAAACAGTGTAAATAAAAGGGCAAAAAATATAAAATAGCCGTATACTTTATGGATTAGAATTCTATCTAAGTAAGAACGTATATCTTTTGCATTATGAGGATCTTGACTAAATGTTTCTTGTAAAACTTCTTTTAAAAACTGATACCTTCTAACCGTTTCTAAATGATGTTTTTTAGTTTCGTCTTTAGCAAACTTAGACAATACTGTTTCTTGTTCTTTAAAACAAGGAGTTGTACTTATAGTATTGTATGATAAAATCATTTTTTTTAAGTACGAAATTCCTTTGTTTTGTTTAGAACTCACCAAGGCTATTTTGGTAAAAAGAAGCGCTTCTAACTTAGGAATATCAATATCAATTCCTCTATCAGCCATTCTATCGGCCATGTTAATTGCCAAAATGGTAGGAATTCCTAAATCTTTAATTTGTGTATAAATAAAGAGATTTCTTTTTAAATTCTCAATATCTACCACCACTACCACTACATCTGGGTAATTTTTATTTTGCGGATCCGAAAGTACTTTTACTGCTACGTCTTCATCTAAAGAACTAGCATTTAAACTATAAGTACCTGGTAAATCTATAATTTCGGCAGTAACTTCTTGTGATAGTACCGATTTACCTATTTTTTGATCGACAGTAATTCCTGGATAATTCCCTACTTTTTGATTTAAACCTGTTAAACGATTAAATAAAGATGTTTTTCCTGTATTTGGATTTCCTATTAAAGCAACTTTAATATTCTTCATAATTTTTCTACTAAAATTTTCGAAGCTATTTCTAATCGTATGGCTAAATACGTACCGCTAATGTTTAAGTAAATAGGATCTTGCATAGGTGCTCTTTGCAAAACTTCTACATAATTCCCTTCAATACATCCCATTTCTATCAATTTTAAAGGAATATCTACTTCGTTAAAAGACTTTATAATGGCTCTTTCTCCTCTTTGCAAATCGGAAACAGTATGGTTTTTTATCATTTATGGGTTTTTGTTGGTAAAGGAATAACTCCTTTTAGTATTCGTCTCATCTCTATAAAATACATTACGGAAACAGAAGTGCAAATATAAGAACTATTTAGATTTAGTTAAAATAAATAACCATTTTAAATACAAAAGGCTCCTAAACGAATTAGGAGCCTTTTTAAAAACAAACAATTTATCTCAAAACAAACATCAATTTTATGATACATGAAACTAAGTAAACTTCTACAAACATAACTATTTTAATTAATTCTAAATAAAAATAAATAATATATTTGTAAAAAATATATCCATGAAAACATTAAAAAGTATTTATCAGAATAATTTAGGGTCCTGTTATCAAGTAATTAATGATAAAGATCTATCTATTGATTGTTTGGCTTTAGAGATTAATCAAATTTCGTTTTTAATTGATGATAGTGAACTTAAAACGTTTATAAAATCTACAGAAACTATTTTAAATCATCATTCTCAGTGTACTTGTCCTAAAGATTTAGAAAATAAAATGGTGATTTACAAAAATCAACAAACAGAAATTAGAATGTTGTTAAGTTACCATCAATTAATACAATTAAAAGACTTACTAAAAGGGGCTGATTTTAAGCTTTCTATGAATGACTTATTAAAAAAATATAAAATTTTCTGATTTTATTTTTATGTAATCTAAATAAGTAATACGTTTACATTATATTAAACAAATCTAAATAAAATGAAAAAACACTATTTAAAACGTATTACAAAATTGTCTTTGCTGTGTGCATTAGCCATGGCCAGTTGTAAAAATGATGATGATGCTAACAATACTACGTTAAGCTCTCAACAAGTTGTAACAAATAAAATTCAAAACGAAAATATTGCTACAGCTACCCTATCTTCTTTTATAGATACGTATGCTAAAATAGCAGCAGCCAATTACAACGATGCTTATGTAACAGCACAAGAAATGCAAACAGAAATTAATGCATTTGTAGCCAATCCATCTACTACTACTTTAGAAAGTGCTCGTAGTGCTTGGTTACATGCTCGTGATTTTTATGGACAAACGGAAGCTTTTAGAGAAGCGAATGGACCTATAGATAATGATGATTTATTAGCTACCGAAGGGCAATTAAATGCATGGCCTTTGGATGAGGGACATATTGATTATGTGTCTGGAGATAGAGGAGCAAAATTACAAAAAGGGTTAATAGGAGATCCTTCTTTTGTAATTACGGAAGAAAACATTATTGCAAAAAATGAAGATGGTGGAGAAAAAAATATTTCTACAGGTTGGCATGCCATTGAGTTTTTATTATGGGGACAAGATTTAAATTACGATCCAGAAACTCGTACCACAACAAATTTTGCAGCAGCAGGAGAAAGACCGTTTACAGATTATACCACAGAAGAGCATGCTAGTAGAAGAAAAGATTATTTAATTACGGTAACTAATATTTTAGTGAAAGACTTAAAAGATTTAAATGATACTTGGGCAACAGGAGGAAATTATAGAACTACGTTTGAGTCTTTAGACGAAAACGTAGTTCTAACCAATATTTTAAATGGTATTGGGTTTATTTCTAACGGAGAGGTTGCTTTAGAGAGATTAGATCCTGCGATTGATGAAGGACAAGAAAATGAACATTCTTGTTTTTCTGACAATACCAATCAAGACATGTGGGCAAATGTAAATGGTATTCACAATGTTATTGCAGGGAGTTATAAAAGAGCCTCTGGAACTACTGTTTCTGGAACATCTTTAATTGCTTTAGTTGTAAATATAGGAGAAGATATTGATTTGGCTGCAGATTTAGCAGTTAAAGCAGATACTACTTTAGAAAAATTAAACCAAATGTTGGCCTTAAACAAAACATTTGATGCGATTATTCACGAAGAATCCTTAGGAGGAAATGGTCCTGCAGGACAATTGTCTTCTGCCTTAAAATCTCAAGGAATTTCAATTTCAGAAGCAGCAAAAGCCTTAGGAGTTTCCATTACTATTAACTAATATAAACAATACCATATTGTTTAAAACCTTTTACAATACAGGAAGTAATTTTCACTTCCTGTATTTTTTACTTTACAACCACCACATGAAATACAGTTATCTATTTATTTGTTTTTTAATACTCTCTTGTAAAAAAGATATGAATTTTGAAGAAGAAGTAAGCGAATACATTCCTTTAGAAGAAGATTTGGTAGGACCTTTATCCGTAGAAGCTTTTACAGCAGACAAAGCTTTTGGACGAGCCATTCCTAATTTATCGGAACTAGAACTTGCTTTTTTTGGAGTAGGAAATGCCATGTTCGACCAAAGTTGGGTTACCGCTCCCGCAACCACTACCTCAAGAGACGGATTAGGCCCTATTTTTAACGCAAGAGCTTGTAGTGCTTGTCATGCTAAAGATGGTAGAGGAAAACCTTTACTAGAAAACAACGCAGCTTCTCAAGGATTTTTAATACGATTGAGCTCTGATAATAATTTTGCAGAAGGCCCTATTGCTTTTGAAAACTATGGAGGTCAATTACAAGATGCTGCCAACTTGGGTATTGAACCCGAAGGATCCATCAACGTTGCTTTTGAGTTTATTGAGGGACGTTATCCAGACAATACTGTTTATCAATTAAGAAAACCCATCTATAGTATTGTAGATAATTCGTATGGTAGTTTGTCTGGAGCTCAAACTTCTCCAAGGGTTGGTCAACAAGTAATAGGTTTGGGATTTATAGATGCCCTTTCAGAAGAGAGTCTCTTAAAAAATCAGGATGTTAATGATATAGATAAAGATGGTATTTCTGGAAAAGCAAATTACGTTTGGAATGTAAAACAGCAAAAATTAACCATTGGTAAATTTGGATGGAAAGCCAATCAACCTAGTTTAGAACAGCAGGTAGCAGGAGCTTTTCATGGAGATATGGGATTAACTTCTGATTTGTTTCCGAATGAAAACTGCCCTAGCGGTGTCGATTGTTCTAAGCTAGCCAACGGAAACAATGTAGGAGAACAAGTAGAGGTAAACTCAAAACAATTCAGTAGAATTATGATTTACCAAGCCGCAATATCTGTTCCTAAAAGGCGAAACGTAGACAATGCAGATGTAATAAACGGTAAAAGGTTGTTTAACACTTTAAATTGTGTAACCTGCCATGTAGATCGTTTTACAACAAGTACCTACCCCCTGCTTCCTCAGTTAGAAAATATTACCATTAAACCGTATAGCGATTTTTTATTGCACGATATGGGAGAAGCGTTAGCTGATGAAAGAGGAGACTTTTTAGCAAATGGTAACGAATGGAAAACACAACCCCTATGGGGAATTGGATTGATTGAAACTGTAAATAAACACACTTTTTTATTACACGATGGTAGAGCCAGAACTATTGAAGAAGCCATTTTGTGGCATGGCGGAGAAGCTACCAAATCTAAAGAAAGCTTTATGAATTTAGAGAAAAACAAAAGAGAACAATTATTAGCTTTTTTAAATACGTTATAATGATGAAAAATTATTTTTATTACTTTTTACTATTTGTATCTAGTATTGCTTGCACTCCTTCAGAAGACAATAATACTAACAGTCAATTTTATCAAAACTATTACAGCGATAATATTTTACCTGCACTTACCACATTTAAACAAACTACAGAAAGACAGGTCTCTTTAATCAACGATTTTCAAAAAGAAAAAAGTATCGCAAATTTTGAAAAAATTCAACAACAATGGTTAACCTGTGCGGTTTCTTATTCAAAAGCAAGAGTTTATAACTTTGTAGAAGTTAAAAAACAGTTTTTTGATATTAGAATTTATAATTTCCCAGCAAACACCACTAGCATAGAGAGTAATATTAAAGAACAAACTACTTTTAATAATGCTTACTTTGCCAGAAAAAGTTCTACCACTAAGGGATTAGCGGCTATGGAATACTTGTTGTTTGATACTTCGGAAAGTTTAGATTTGTTACATCAAGATGTACATCGAAATAATTATTTATTAGGAATTGCAAATGAATTATTACAAGAAGCGAATTCTTTACTTCGGTTTTGGGAAGAAGAGTACAAAAACCAGTTCATCAATGCAAACGATAAATTATGTGTAAACAATGCTAGGTGTATTGCTTTTAATCAAATAATTAATGTGTTAGACGTTGCTAGAGTAACCAAATTAGAAAAACCAGCCGGTATTAATACACTAAGCAATCCGTCTGTAACTTTATTAGAGGCTTTTAGAAGTGGTAATTCGTTAGCTTTAATTACAGCTCAACTAAATGAAATAGAATACATTTACTTTAACAGTACGACTAATTTTGCAAGTTTGGTAAATGATATTGATACAGATGCCGTTTTATCTCCTGCTATTAAAGTTGCTTTTGAAAACGTGTATACAGAAATTGATACGTTAGACACTAATTTAGAAGAAGCTATTGTAAATAATCCTTTACAAACAGTATCTATTTACAATGCTTTAAACGAACTCATTCGTTTATTTTCTGTAGATGGTGCTAGTTTACTATCTGTGACTACGTTGCCTACAGACAATGATAGTGATTAAAAAGAATAAAGTTTAAGAATTCTATATGATTTAACTAGAAAGAGCAGCTATAAAAGCTGCTCTTTTTTGTAGCTTCTAATTTATCTTTATTAAAGTTTACTGTATTCAAAAGAAGGATATCCTCGTTCTCCTCGCTCATCTACTAAATTGTTAAATCTTATTTTATAAATATTTCCACTTTCATCCTTTAGGACATAAAAACGATCACTTTTTGTTAATCTAGAAAATACGCTTCTCCAATTACTTCCTATAACGGTTTTATCTAACATAAATAACAATTCATTTACGTTGGAAGCATTAAAAGTATCGTAAGCAACGTCTTCTGTTAATACCTGGTAAGCACTTACATTTCCATAAACATTGGTCGTTACAAAATCCGAAAAGCCATAGCCTCCTAAACTACCATTTCCAAAATCTATTACATTGGTAAATACCGTAAAATTAAGATCCCATTTGTTTTTATTTGGTTCTATATTTACCAAACGCTCTGTATCAAAACTAAAAAAGTTAAAATTAAAATCTGCTTTTTTAGAAATGGTTATTTCGTTGTAGTCTACATCATTTAAATTAGCATACTGTAGCACATAGCTTGATGACTGTTTAAGCACTCTAATTTTTTTCCAACCTCTAGCATCTCCACTTAACTCTACAGATCCATTTTCTGCTGCTTTCTGAGATACTTTAAATCCTAATTTTATTAAATAGACAAAGTTCTCCGAATCAATAGCCGATATTTTTTCAATGGCCGTTTTAGTAATATCTCCTGTAGGCTCATCAAAATACTGACCTGTATTAGGAGCACTTGTTTTTATTTGTACTTGTAAGGTTGCCACACTGTTTTCGGTTACTGAATTTAAATCTGTTGTTCCTAATTTTGCAGCTCCCATAAAAATAGCTCCATTTATTTTTACACGAAATTCATCTCCGTTGTAAAAACCTAGATCCCATGTATCTCTTTTTACCTGTGTTTGAAGTTGAGAGCTTAAGTCTACATATACTTGATTTGGCTGATTAGGCCCACCAACCAAAGGAGCTATAATGGCTCCTGAAGAAGCTACTTCTGTAAAGTTAAGTGCAAAATTGGTATTTCCTTGAATAATAGCATTTGCTAAACTTACTTGTTTAATTGTAAAGCTAACTGTATTAGCAGTATCTTCAAGTGCATTTTTTAATTTGTTGATGGTAAAACTTACCTGTTTTTGTCCTTCTTTAAAAGGCAATTCAATACTTCCTGAACTTGTTGCAGGAAGCGTAGTATAATCTTCTCCGTAAACAACTCCACTTTCAGTATACTCCAATATAATAGTTCCTGCTGAACGTGACGTGTTTGAGAAAACGAGTTTTACTTTTTTACGTTTTTCTGTAGCGGTAAAACTTGCATCTTTGTTTTCAAAAGCTACTACAAATTCAGGAACAATATCTTGTGAATCCTCCTTATTACAGCTTATTACTAGCATTAGTAGTAAAGTAGCTTTTATGATTATCAATTGTTTTTTCATGTTAATTAAAGTTTAAATTATAGATTAGTTTAAAAAAATAGGACCTACCGTATCCTAATAAGGTATTAGAAGGAGCGTCTGAATGTGTAGCTCCTTCCACTGCTGTAGTAGTCACCTGAGTAACGTTTAAAAGGTTTCTAACTCCTAATGTTAAGTTTAGTTTTTTCTGTAAAAAATATTTTTGAAAAGAGGTGTTTAACATACTATACCCGCTTTGCTTCCCTCTTGTTAAAATTGTGTTTCCAAACTCATCTGTTTGCTGTACAAATTGATAAACCGCACCATTGTACTTATAAAAAACAGACAGTGTTGATTGTAAAGGTTTTATTTTAAAAGAGAAGTTTGTATTTACTCCTAACGAAAAGAGGTAATCATCATTTTTAATTTCTCTACTGTCTAATACTTTTGATTGCCCAGAATATCCAATTCCTATACTACCTAAGGTGTTCTTATATGTAAAGGAATTATTTAAAAAAGCCCCAATGGTTTTATAAACATCTATATTGATGTATTTAGACTGTAAAGGAATTAGGTTGATTAATCCCAGTTCTATTCTATCTAAAACATCTAAATAGTTAAGTGATAATTTACTTTGAATACGAAATTCTGAAAAGTTTATTTTTTTCTTTAGATGTACAAAAATAGACCTCCCTTGTTCTGGTTTTAAATTTGGATTACCTCTTACATCATGATTTGCATCTACAAAAAAAGTATACAACTCTGCATAATTAGGTAATTTAGGAGACGTTCCTACTACAAATCTTAACTCGTACTTGTTTTTAAGCAAAAACTTAGTACTTAAAGACACAGCCAGTTGTGTTTTAAAAAGAGACGATGTTAAAACTCTAACTCCTGGTCGTACAGAGATTTCATCATTAAAACTTAATTCTGCCGAACCAAATACATCATAACTTCCTAAGGTTCTCTTAATATTTTTACCATCAAAACTGCCTGAAACGCTAGAAGAAAAACCACGAATCTCATTCACTTCATAACCTAATTGAAAATTAAAAAAATCATGAGTTAAAAAATTACTAAAATTCCCTTTAGAATAAAGTACTTTACGTGATTCGTATTCAAAATCTTGCTCATCAAACTTTTGTCTTAACTTTATAAAGTATTTAAATTGGTTTGTATTTCTTGTTTGTTGTTGGTAAGAGAATGAAAGGTTGTAATGTACTTTTTCTTTTATTTTTCCTGTAAAGTTTAACAGATTGTAAAGTCGTTCTGTATTAAAATAAGCATCATCTCCAATGGGGTTTGTTGTTTGTGTAGCTGGATTAAAATTAGGATTTACCTGTCTAGAAAATCGATGGATGTTTTCTGTAAAATATTCAAATTTATAGAACGACTTAAAGCTATTTTTCCCTTTATAATTTACTAATAATTTCACTGTATTTTGAAGTTTAGGGAGCCAAGAATGTCCTCGCTTATCATCATTTAAAAAATGATCTCTTCCTTTTTGATTATCAAAAAAACCATTAAAATCGTTTCTTGTGTAAATAACATTACTGTATAAATTTTTTGAGAAATTGTGTCCTATTTTTAAAGATTGAATGTGTCTACCTTTGTTAGAAAAATTAAATTCATTTCCAATGGTTTCTTCTTGTACATAAGGGGAAATCAACCATTTGTACTTAGACCTCTTTTTAGTGATGATGTTAATAACACCAGATACTGCATTTGCACCGTACTGTACCCCCATGGCTCCTTCTACAATTTCTATTTGCTCAATATCATCTAAATTTATTTGAGATAAATCTGCATTATTTCCCAAACCTTCATCACTTACTAAAGGAATATCATCTACTAGTATTTTAAAATACTGACTATCTAAACCAAATAATTGAACGGAAGATTTTCCTGTAGATGCACTAGGAATTACGTTTATATTTAAGGTTTGATTTAATACATCTGCTAAATTGTTTCCTGCCTGAGCTTCTATTTGAGCTCTGTTTATCACTGTTACCTCGTGCACAGATTTATTAATAGATTGAGCAGAGTATTGTCCTGTAATTACCACTTCCTCTAATCGCTCTACAGTTATACTGTCTTGTTTCTTATCGTCTTGTTGACAATAACAATGAATCGTTAAAAGAGAGATAAATAATGAAGTGAATTTAGTTTTATTAAAACTCATTATAAATAATTTAAAAACAAATGTAAATACTATTTTTAATAAATCTAAATTAATTTATTAAATTTGTTTAAAATATTTAACAAATCAAAACTTATGGAGAAAAGAACTATTTACAGTATTGTTTTAGGTACTTTATGTATTCTAAACACAAATGCTCAAAAAAAGAAAGATAGAGAAGCTATTAAAAGTATGTGTGGCTGTTATAAAGTAGCTTTTAATTTTGCAGAAACTTTTAATTATTCTAAGGATGCTAATTACAAACCTTCTAAAGTTAAACAAGTAAGTGCTAAAGAATGGGTACAACTTGTAGAAGATGATAAAAATAAAATAGCAATGCAGCATTTATTAATTGTTGGAGCTAAAGACAAACAACACGTAATAAAGCACTGGAGACAGGATTGGTTGTATCAAAACACTAGTTTCCATCAATTCAACGGTGATAATTTTTGGAAACATACACAATTATCAAAGAAAGAGGTAAAAGGACAATGGACTCAAAAGGTATTTCAGGTAGACGATAGCCCTAGATATGAAGGATCTGCTACATGGGTACATGTAGATGGTACTAGCAAATGGGAAAATAAAACCAATGCTCCACTACCCCGAAGAGAATATACACAACGATATGATTATAATATAACGGAAAGAACAAACAAACATGAAATCACAAACACAGGTTGGCTTCATGACCAAGACAACAAAAAAATCATCCGAAAAAAAGGAGTAAAAGATTTTATTTTAGCAGAAGAAAAAGGATACAATACGTATCTTAAAATAGCAGATTCTGAATGTAAAAAAGCTCAGGAATGGTGGAGTGAAAATGGAGAACATTGGAAAAAAGTAAGAAATGAATGGGAATATATTTTTAATGCTAAAAAAGATTTAAAACTTGCTAAAAAAGTAAATGATAAATTTTTATACGAAACATTATTTGATGCATCTTTTAATTTTACGAGTAAAAACATTCACGATGTATTGCATCAATATATTGTAAAATAGCAGGTATAAAAAACTCCATTCTAAGTTAAATTTAGAATGGAGTTTTAAATTATAATACTTTTAATAAGTTAACATTGCTTTTTTAGCCCAAGAAATTAAAACTTCTCTTTCTCTATTCGTAATACCTCCATGTAATATTTCGTAAGATTCTAAAGGCATTTCTCCTTCTTCAACTTCTTCTATCAATTCATCTAATTTGTGTTTTTTTCGTTTAGAA
>CALHCC010000078.1 GCA_937930675.1 uncultured Flavobacteriaceae bacterium | reverse complement strand
AAAAAGGGGATTTTAACGTAAAACTGGCTACAACTTCTATTTTTTTAATGCCGTTACTTGTATTTTCATTTCAGGATCTGCCAAACCTGCAGAAAACATAGTAGCAGCAGGTTTTACCATTCCGAAATGTTCTCTAAGTACCGACCAACATTTTTTAAATTCAGAAGCATCTGGTAAGATGTAAGTAACTCGTACCACATCTTCAATCTTTGAATCGGCTTTTTGTTAAATCGTTTATTTAAACAACTTAACAATTAAATAATTCAACTCTTTAAAACATGATTTTACATATTTAAAAATTGTATAATCGTGTGATTGTTGATAAAAGATCGTATCTAGAAAGTTAATTCTAAAATTAATTACAAAGACCTATCAATGGCCCCAATAGTAGTTCCTTGCTCCTTTAAAAAGAGCTTTGTTTTAGAAACGCCCACAAGCTGAGCGTTGTAAATACCTGTATGCCCAGAAAAAACGTACGCAATAATACAAGCAATGGCAATAAACACAGCACTTTCTGCACCAAACAATTCAATACCCATAAGTGTACACGCAATAGGAGTATTGGTAGCTCCAGAAAAAACAGCTACAAATCCCATTCCTGCCAACAAACCAACGGGTAAGGGTAGTATTAAAGATAGTGTACTTCCCAAAGTCGCTCCAATAAAAAACAAAGGAGTTACTTCTCCCCCTTTAAACCCAAAGGCAATACAAAAAGTAGTAAGTACTAATTTAACAACAAAATCATACCCATTCATTACGGTTGTAAAAGACTCTAGTATTGTAGGAATTCCTAATCCAATGTATTTTGTGCCTATAAAATAAACTAAAATAGCTATTATAAGTCCTCCTACAATAGGACGAAACGGAGCATACTTTATTTGTTTAGAAAACTTCTCAAAAAAATGAACTCCTTTAGAAAAAAATGTACTAACAATACCAAATACAATTCCAGCCAATACACACCCTAAAAATGTGCTTATAGACAATTCAGGAACTACGTCAACTACATAATGTGTATGTGGAACCTGTAAAAGATGAGCTACTTCCCCAGAAACAGCATTGGCAACTACAGCTACCAACAAACAAGGAAAAATAGCATTGTATCGTACTTTCCCTATAAACAGAACTTCTAAGGCAAATACAGCTCCTGCTAACGGAGTACCAAACAGACCTGAAAACCCACTACTAATTCCCATTAGTAAAATAATTCTACGATTAAAATGATTCATATTAAACCATCTAGAAAACTGATCAGCAATGGCACCACCTATCTGTACAGCCGTACCTTCTCTACCTACAGAAGCTCCAAATAAATGTGAAATTACGGTTCCTAAAAAAATAAAAGGAGCCATTTTAAAAGGAATAATACGCTTGGGTTTGTATAACTCTTCTAATAATTGATTGTTTCCTTTGGCTACAGACTTTCCATAATAATAGTACAACAAGCCTACCAAGAGTCCTCCTACAGGTAACAACCATACAATAAAAGTGTTTGCTTCTCTGTAATTTGTAACCCAGTTTAAAGACGCTAACAAAGCCGCACAAGCAATACCTACCAAAGTACCAATGGTAATGGACAAAAGGAACCATTTACTAAATTCTTTAAAAATAGCCCAAGTTTCCAACCTAGTATATTGCTTGTAACGCTTATTCATTTTTTAGAATTGTTTTCCTACACTAAGTCCTACTCTTGGAATAAAGTTAGGAGCTACTTTTGTATTGAATAAATTTCTACCAATACCAACGTTTACTTCAAAAATATATCCATTTTTAGAAATGTGTTGTGCACCAAGCCCTAAACCTAAAGCAAAATCCGTATAATTTTCTGCTTCTTCGGTAATCATACCAGCATCATCTTTTTCCTCGTCTGTTTCTCCAAAATTCAAACTTCCAAACAGTTCTCCAAAAACATCAAACTTTCCTTTTTTAGTAAATTTTTGACGGAAATAAGGCGTGATTTGAAAATCCTCATTGTATCTAAAGTCGTTTTCTCTAGGTTCAAAATTCACAAATACGGATACTCCTACAGAAGCTTCATCATTTAAAGGCTTTTCATAAGCAACGTCTAAAGATCGCAACAATAAAATGTCTAACAAATCTACTTTTACCTGATGATTTTGTGCAGACATAGAAAGACCTGCTAATAAAACAACAACGAATATGTGTTTTTTCATGATTTAAAATTTTATCCCAAAAATAGAAGATTTTCATGAGCATTACCCAAAATACCAACTAAAAATTAGCTCTTAACTGTACACTACCTACATGTACTGTATTGCTGGTTTCACTTTGTCTACCGTTATAATTAATATTTAAATCTAACAATTTGGTTAATTTCCTTTGTACAATCACCGACCACGTGTAGTTCGTCCCTGTCTCTAAACCCTCTAAAACGCGATACGATGCAGGAGAATTTAACGGTCCTTTATAATTGTTTTCGATTAAATTAATGTTGGTTAAAACAGACCCTTTTTTAGGATGATTGTAATTGTAATTGAACCCTATACTATGGCTTTTTAAAGATTCTTCTCCAATACGATTTTCTTCTTGTTTGTAGGCATAAGAGGCTTCAAACGTAACATATTCACTTTTTAAAAAACTCACCGAAGGATTGATGTTTTGAGACATTAAATCAAAATTCCTTGTTTCAAAACTAGAACTTGTATTCTTGTTATTTACATATGATATCGCGTTATTTAACAACCAATTGTCTTTAATGTTGTGTTGAAAACTAATTTCATGCTTACGCTGTGCTGCCGTTTGTAAATCTTCTGCAAGCCGTTGTGTATTTGTGGAATTCTGAAACACATACGTAGTACTATATTTTTGAAGCCCTCTATTAAAAAACAAACTAGTGGTAATGTTTTGTCTTAAATCAATCACCTGTTCATTTCTATTTC
>CALHCC010000077.1 GCA_937930675.1 uncultured Flavobacteriaceae bacterium | reverse complement strand
TAATAAACGTTCTCAGAAATTAATACTTGATGTACCTCTTTTCCTTCTGCAGAAGTTTGAGGAGTTACCAACATCATTCCTATAATTTGCTCAGCATACATTTTAACTTCTTCGATAGATTTAGCGATTTTTACACCACCTCCTTTACCACGTCCACCTGCGTGTATTTGTGCTTTAACAGCAAAAACAGTACATCCTTTTTCTGCATGAATCTTATTTGCAGCCTCTAATGCTTCCTCTGGAGTGGTAGCAACAAGCTCCATAGGTACTTTTACTCCAAAACTTTTTAAAATTTCTTTCCCTTGAAATTCGTGTAAATTCATAAAACTTCTCTTAAAATATGTATAATGGTCTCAAAAATATAAATAACGTTTTACTAATGGTATGAAACCTTCTTTATTTTTTTATAAAAATTAAGTATTTAACAAAAAAGGCAGAATCGTATCTTTTTTAGTATTTTCGTTTCGACACAAACTACATATGATTACAGCAAAAAATATTCAAAAAACTTTTAACAACGCTTCTGTTTTAAAAGGTATAGATGTACACATTAAACAAGGAGAAATTGTAGCCATTGTAGGCCCATCTGGAGCAGGAAAAACTACGTTGTTACAAATTTTAAGTACTTTAGAAAAGTCCGACGAGCATCTAAATAGTGAATTAACGATTAATAATATATCACCTATTGGACTAAAGGATACTAAAATAGCTGCTTTTAGAAATCAGCATATTGGTTTTGTTTTTCAGTTCCATCAACTACTTCCGGAATTTACCGCTCTAGAAAATGTATGCATTCCTGCTTATATTGGTGGTAAAAAAGAACATGAGGTAAAAGATAGGGCTTTAGAGTTGTTAGATTTTCTAGGTATTAAAAACAAAGCACATCAAAAACCGAATCAACTATCTGGTGGAGAGCAACAAAGAGTTGCTGTGGCAAGAGCTTTAATTAATCAACCTGCTATTGTGTTTGCAGACGAACCTAGCGGAAATTTAGATACCGAAAGTGCTGCCAATTTACATGATTTATTTTTTAAGTTAAGAGATCAATTTCATCAAACATTTGTAATTGTTACGCACAATGAGGAATTGGCAACGATGGCAGATAGGAAATTGATTTTAAAGGATGGAAATCTTGTAAATTAGTTAAAGGTTGAAGGTTGAAGGTTGAAGGTTGAAGAAAAATCTGAATTTTGTTCCTGATAAAAATCAATCCAACATTAAAACTTTATGAACTTTTCAACTTTATAAACATAATTAATAAAAAATGATTGGAATTATTAGTGCCATGCACGATGAGTTGGCTGAATTACTTTTAGTCCTAAAAAATAAAAAAACAACTATTCTAGGAAACAGAGAATATTTTACAGGAACTATTCATCAGCAATCTGTAGTTATTGTGTTTTCTAAATGGGGAAAAGTAGCTGCTGCAATTACTACCACAGAACTTATTCGCTCTTTTAATCCTACAGAAATTATTTTTACAGGAGTTGCAGGTGCTATTCACCATCAACTTGCTATTGGAGATATTGTATACGGTACTTCTTTGGTACAGCACGATGTAGATGCTTCTCCCCTATTTCCTAAATATGAAATTCCATTACTAGGAGTTTCTTATCTAAAAACAAACGAAAACAACAAACTTTACCAAGCGGTAGCTCGTTTCACCAATCATTATTTTGATTTTATTGCTAAAGAAGAAGCTAATGAGTTTAACATTAAAACCTTAAAACTTATAAAAGGAACGATTGCAAGTGGCGATGAGTTTATTAGTGAGCAGCGTAGTTTTGACAAAATTAAACACGAACTAGATAACGTACAATGTGTAGAAATGGAAGGAGCGGCCGTAGCACAAGTTTGTTACGAGTACAACATTCCTTTTAACATTATCAGAATTATTTCTGACAAAGCGGATGATAGTGCTCCTATTGACTTTCCTGTATTTACCAAAAAGATTGCTAGTAAATATGCAAAAGGCATCCTAGAAAATTATTGCAGTTAATTTTGTTTGCCTATCTTTGAGCAATCTTAGAAAAATGACGAGAAACGCTAAACTTCTTTATCAAAAATATTCTTTAGCACTGCTGAGTAAACTTATTATTTTACTTGTTTTTACGTCTATTACAACACACTTTTCAAACATTCTGAACATTTTATAGTATGGATATTCTATTAAAATCAGCCACTATTTTAGATCCAAACAGTCCTTTTCATCATAAAACCGTAGATGTTTTAATTGAAAATGGAGTGATTGCTAACATAGCAAAAAACATTACGTGTCCTACATCTGCTAAAGAAATTACACTTACTAATTTAAGTATTTCTAACGGATGGTTTGATGCAAGTGTTAGTTTTGGAGAACCTGGTTTTGAAGACCGAGAAACCCTTGAACATGGATTGCAAGTAGCCGCTAAAAGTGGATTTACAAAAGTTGGACTCAACTCCAATTGCTTTCCTTTAATAGATTCTAAATCCATTGTAAATTTCTTAAAAAACAAATCTTTAGGTACAGGAGTAGATATTTTACCTATTGGGAGTTTAACCAAACAAAGCAAAGGAACAGATATTGCCGAGTTATACGATATGCAACAAGCAGGAGCTATTGCTTTTTACGATTATAAAAAAGGAATTAGCAATGCTACCCTTTTAAAAATAGCTTTACAATACACACAAAGCTTTAACGGATTGGTGATGAGTTTCCCTCAAGATAAAACCATTACAGGAGAAGGAATTGTAAACGAAGGTATTAACAGTACACAGTTAGGATTAAAAGGAATTCCTGCTTTAGCAGAAGAGTTACAAGTAAGTAGAGATTTATTTTTATTAGAATACACAGGCGGAAAATTACACATTCCTACCATTAGTACTGCAAAATCTGTAGCTTTAATTAAAGAAGCCAAAGCAAAAGGTTTACAAGTAAGTTGTAGTGTAAGTGCAGACCATTTAACGTTAACCGATGCCGAATTAAAAGCGTTTGATGCCAATTATAAAATGAGTCCTCCTCTAAGAACACAAACAGATGTAGCTGCTTTAATAAACGGATTAAAAGAAGGAACCATTGATTTTATTACATCCGACCACGATCCTATTGATATTGAGAACAAAAAATTAGAGTTTAGCAATGCTTTAAATGGAAGTATTGGTTTAGAAAGTTTATTTATTAGCTTGGTAGAAATACTAGGAATAGATTTATTGATAGAAAAAATAACCGCTGCTCCATCAACTATTTTTGGATTAGAACAAAGTAGCATTGCGGTAGGTAGTAAAGCAAATCTATCTTTATTTACTACAAGTGGAACAGGAAATTTTGGGGTATCTCAAATTTTATCAACCTCTAAAAACAGTGCTTTTATTGGTAAAAAAACAACAGGTAAAGTATACGGTTCTTATAACAATAACCTTTTAACATTAGCATAATGACCGATTTATCATTAGAATACATTGCCAGAGAGCCCAAAGTAATATCAACACACACACCTTTAATTTTATTAATTCATGGTTACGGTAGTAATAAAGAAGATTTATTTTCTTTTGCTGCAGAACTCCCAGAACAAGCTTTAGTAATTAGTGTGCAAGCTCCTACTGCACTACCTTTTGGAGGATATGCTTGGTACAGCATTACTTTTGATGCTGATGAAAACAAATTTTCTAATCCCGATGAAGGAAAAAACTCTGTACAAAAGTTAAATATATTTATTGATGAGATTATTAATAAATACAACATTAATACTGATAAAATATTTATGACGGGATTTAGCCAGGGAGCGATTCTTAGTTATGCTTATTCTTTTACTTTCCTTAACAAAGTAAAGTACATTGTTGCTTTAAGTGGATATTTTAACCGCGAATTTTTATTGGATACTCCCACCACCAATACTTCAGAATACTTTATTTCTCATGGAAGTGTAGATCAAGTAATTCCTGTAGACTGGGCACAAAAAGCTCCACAAATTTTATCAAATTTAAACATCAACAATACTTATAAAGAATACCCAGTAGGACATGGAGTACATCCTAATAACTTTTACGATTTTAAACGCTGGATAGAAGAGAGACTTTAAATGATTTAATAAAAAATTATTTTAATAGAACTGTCTGTTTGAATTGATCTTGAATATTGAATAACGGAATATCGGTTTTGGCTTAAGGTTAGTTTTTAATTTGTCGTCAAAAGCTAAATCAAAAAGGATTTAACAACTTAGTAACCTGAGTTTTATTAAAAAAGGACCGTTTGTTTAGTTTTTATGGTCTGGAATTTTAAAGATGGCTTTTTAGGTAGAAAGCTATATACAATAAGTCCTGCTATTATATTTGTGATAAAGTTTTCAAAGCCTCTATGTCTAGAATGTTCTATTTGACAAATATTTTTGAGTTGGTCATTTACCGTTTCAATTACTGATCTTTTTCTAAGGGGTATTTTATCACTCATATTCATTAGCGAATTAAGACCGTTGCAAAAGCTAATCAAATATGCAGTTAATTTATCTCAGGGTCATTTTGAGATATTTTGTGAACTTATGTTTTCAGTTTTAGGCACTTTTTTTAAACAAAGAGCTTTCTTGGCTCTTTATTTCTATTAATT
>CALHCC010000076.1 GCA_937930675.1 uncultured Flavobacteriaceae bacterium | reverse complement strand
GGGTGGGACAACAGCTGGTTGATCCCGGCCGTTCTAACTGGCGAATGCTACGGTGGAGACGACTAGGCGACATCTCTTTTCCCGAACTGGTATCGAATAGGTACCAGAACATACAATACAACTATTAGTGGAGATCAATTTTATTTAGTAGGAAACCCTTATCCTTCTGCTATATTTACAAGTAGATTCATAGAAGACAACTTAAGTTCTACAGATGGTTTTGTATACTTTTGGGATCATGTAGGAGAGGACGATGCAACAGGTATTAACGGACACTTTGCTAGCGGATACATTGGGGGTTATGCTGTACAAGGTTTAACCATGGCTATTCCTGCGGATGGGTTTACTCAAAACCCTACAGATCCAGCACTAGGCGTGCCACGTATTGGGGGAGGAACTTATAAGACTCCTTTAGATTACATTCCTGTAGGGCAAGGATTTTTTGTAGTGGGTAGTGCTACTGGTGGAAACATATTGTTTAGAAATAGCCAAAGGCGTGCCTTAAGTATAGGAAGTCAATCTATATTCTTTAAAGCTCAAAAATTAAGAACATTTAACCAGCAAGATAATTTTGATGATGATGATAACAACTATCAAGAATTAGATGATATTGACCAAGAGAATATTGAGAAACAACAAGTTCCTCTAATGAAACTAGGTTTAGATTACACGAACGAACAAGATCTAAAATTACACCACCAAATTGGTATTAGTTTTAACTCTTTTAACTCTTTTGCTTACGAACCTGGTTACGATGCACAAAGCATTAACGATAGTAACACTACTATGAATTGGAAGTTTGAAAACGATGACAAAAGGTATGTAATTGCTGGCGTACAATCTATTTCTGAAAGTTTAGAAATTCCTTTAGAAATAAAAGTAGATGATAAAAACAGTTCTATCTATTTAACTATTGATGAATGGCAAAACATAGATAGAGATGTATACTTATTAGACAAACTTACCGAAGAAACTAAATTATTAAACAATGAAAGAGTTGAATTAAATTTAGATCCGGCAACGTATACAGATCGTTTTGCTATTGCATTTAGAAGTAACCAAACCTTATCTGTAGAAGAAAAAGAATTAAAGAAAGTACTTATTTCGACAAGAGATAAAGAAATTTTAATTAACAACACTGGAGACTCTATTGTTCAAGAAGTAGAAGTTTATAATATTCTTGGAAAACAATTAAAAGAATGGAATAACTTTGAAGATCCTAAAAACATTATTTTAGACGCTTCTACATTGGACGCAAACATATACATTGTAAAAGCAACCACAGACAAAGGAGCAACTACGCTTAAAGTTATTTTATAGTTACAACTACACTAATAAGTATAAAAAAACATCCTCTAAAAATAGAGGATGTTTTTTTTATGCTTATTAACAATAGACTTCATCAATTACAAATCCATTTCTTTTAAACTTTCTACTTTATTTCTTTCTAAGAACGCATCAATAGTTTCAAAATGTTCTATGACACGTTTATTCTTAAATTCGTATACTTTTTCAGAAAGTCCTTTTAAAAAATCTCTATCATGAGATACTAAAATCAACGTTCCATCAAAATTTTGTAAGGCTTCTTTAATTACATCTTTAGAACGCAAGTCTAAATGATTGGTAGGCTCATCTAATATTAAAACATTAACAGGTTCTAACAATAATTTTACCATTGCTAAACGTGTTTTTTCCCCTCCAGACAATACTCCCACTTTTTTATCAATAGCATCGCCTTTAAACATAAAAGCTCCCAAAATATTTTTTATTTGAGTTCTTATGTCTCCTACAGCAACATTATCTACGGTTTCAAAAATAGTTAAATCATTATCTAATAAAGAAGCTTCGTTTTGTGCAAAATATCCAACTTTTGCATTGTGTCCCAGCCCACATGTTCCTTCAAAATCTATTTGTCCCATAATGGCTTTAATCATCGTAGATTTTCCTTCTCCATTACGCCCCACAAAACTTACTTTCTCACCACGTCTAATAGCCATATTCGCATCTTTAAACACTGTATGACCCTCATAAGACTTACTCATATTCTCTACCTTAACAGGATAATCTCCTGATCTAGGTGATGGAGGAAAACGCAATCTCAAAGAAGAAGTGTCCATTTCATCAACTTCTATAATCTCCATTTTCTCTAACATTCTTTTACGAGAAGCTACCGAAGATGCCTTAGAGTACGTTCCTTTAAAACGTTCTATATACAACTTATTATCGGCAATTACTTTTTGTTGTTCATCGTATGCTTTTTGCTGATTGCCTCTACGTTCTTTTCTTAACTCTAAATAGTGTGAATAATTTGCTTTGTAGTCATACACTTTTCCCATAGAAACTTCTAGTGTTCTATTGGTAATGTTATCTACAAAGGCCTTATCGTGAGAAATAACAATTACTGCTTTGGCTTTGTTTAATAAAAAGTTTTCTAACCAAATCACAGATTCTATATCTACGTGGTTGGTAGGTTCATCTAATAAAATTAAATCTGGTTTTTTTAATAAAATTTTAGCCAACTCAATACGCATTCTCCAACCACCACTAAATTCAGAAGTAGCTCTATGAAAATCATCTTGTGTAAAACCTAATCCTTTTAAAGCAACTTCTACCTCAGCCTCGTAATTTACATCTTCTAAAGCATAATATTTTTCTCCTAAATCAGAAACACGCTCTATAATTTTCATGTATTCCTCAGATTCGTAATCCGTTCTTGTTTCTAATTGCTTGTTTAAGGCTTCCATCTCAGCCTTCATTGTAAATACTTCATCAAATGCCTTAGAAGCTTCTTGAACGACAGTACAATCGTCATCTATTAATAAATGCTGTGGTAAATAAGCAATTACGGTATCTTTAGGGCATCGAACACCTCCTCTAGTAGGTGATTGCATTCCTGCTATAATTTTCATCATCGTAGATTTTCCTGCTCCATTTTTTCCCATCAAGGCTATTTTATCGTTCTCATTAATCACAAAAGAAACATCACTAAATAGTTTGTGTCCACTAAATTCTACTGCTAAATTATCTACAGAAATCATATTCAAATTTTTAGAATGTCAAAAATACAAAAAAAGAAGTCCTAGAAATATACTGGGACTTCTTTAATTTTTACACGTAAAATAAATTAAAAACTTGTCATTCCTGACTAATGAAATGACAAGTTACAACTAGAAACTATTAAAATTTACTTATAAGTATAAGTAAGCATAATACATAAAGGATAAAAAAGATTCTACGAGACGTATCTTATTTTCTAATGGTGTAGATAAAACTAAACTTTATTCAGATCATAAAATTTACAAACACTAATTTTAAACAGTATCCAACCTAAGAACACTATTCCTCTAAAACAATAGCACGTTTAAAATTAGTAACACAAATATTTTTAAAAACCTCCCAATTTTTATTTGACTTGTTGTTTAGAAAACATCGAACGTTTCGTAGAACTTTACTTGTTTTTATCGAAATAAAAACCAAAAATACGTAAAATAAATACGTAATTATACTTACAAAAGTAGATAATAATTAAATACACTCCAAAGGTTTTTGTTTTTTTATTTAAAACAAACAAAAACTACATCAATTTAAATATCAGATTTACAGAACTATAGTATAACAAAAGCAAAGAGAGTTCAGCGAATACCGAACCCTCTTTTTATCTAAGTATATACGTAATTTTTTAACTTAAGCGTCTAACGCTACTTGCTTCTCATCTTCTTCCGAAAATTTAATAGTTAAAGAGATTAGTGCCGTAACAATCACCAAAGCTCCTATAATAAAGTAACCACTAGACACAGCCTCTGAAGAAGCGGCTGCTTGAGCTGCTTTTACAACTTCTTCGCTTGCTCCTTTAGTATCTAATAAAGCAGCTTTTTCTGCAACTGCAGATTTAGATTTTAATAAAATGGCAGCTAAAAATGCTCCAACATTCCCTCCTGCTCCAACAATACCACTAATAGATCCTATTGCTTTTTTGTTAATAAATGGTACTACTGAGAAAGTCGCTCCTTCTGCCATTTGTACAGACAAACTAAAACAGATTAAAAAGATAAAAGCAACCATAAAACTACCTGCGGTAGAAAATATGGCTAACATCACTCCTTCTATAGACAATATAACTGTTAAAAAGATAACTCTACCTCTTAATCCTTTTAATTTTCCAAATTTATCTCCAAAGAAACCTCCTAAAGTTCTTGCAAAAATATTCATCAAAGCAAAAGACAATACTAAGTTACCTGCAGTAACACGTTCTAATTGAAATGTATTTTGTAAATAATCATCCATAGTTCCATATACTGTTAATTCCATTCCAAAACATGCAGCATATACAACAAATAAAATCCAAACTCTATAATCTTTTACGGCAACTCCAAACCCAGCTTCATCCTTTTTTAATTCAGGCATTTTACCTGCAGCCTTTAATTCTTTAAAGTTTCCATCAGGAGTATCTTGTGTACAGAAATAATATACAATTCCCATTAAAAGACAAATAGCTCCGGCAATCATCATAGAGTATCTCCAAGCTTCTGTCTCTGCAACTCCAAAACTAATAACACCTGCTGCAATTAAAGGCATTCCTAAACGGTTGGCTCCTCCTCCTAAGTTACCCCATCCCGCAGATGTTGCATTGGCTGTACCTACAATATTTGGAGCAAACATAATAGAAGTATGAAATTGCGTAATTACAAAAGAAGCTCCTATAAAACCAATAAACAGTCTACAAATTAAAAACTGTAAAGGTGTTTGTACCAAACCGATTAAAATTACAGGAATAGCACCTACTACTAATAACCAAGTATAACACAATCTTGGTCCATATTTATCACACAGCTTACCTATTAATAAACGAGCAAACACAGTACCCGTTACTGCCAAAATAATAGAATTCCATTTTTGATCTGGTGTTAAACCTAAATCTTTTACTACGTAAGGCATAAAAGGAACAATTCCAAACCAAGCGAAGAAACACATAAAAAAGGCAATGGAAGTAATCCAAAATGTTTGTATGGGTTTACTTTTTAAGTTAAACAATTCTAATTTTGTTGCTTTAGATACAGTTGACATATTTATTTTAAATTTATATTTCACAAAAAAATACGTAGTTAATTACGTATTTATACGTGCAAAACTACAGGTATTTTTAATTTAGAAACCTCCTTTTTTACTTTTTTTTAGCCAAGAAATGAAAATAAAAAACAAAACCTACTTTACAACAACGTTAAACATGTTTAATATCATTGTAAAAACCAACAAAACACAGTTTTATACAAATCTGTATTTTGATTTAAATAAATAATATTGTTTTCACATTAAAAAAAATGATTTTAACCACGCTAAAAAAAATTTAAGTACTGACAAAATACAGTTTTGATAATTTGGTTTAAATACATTCAAAATTTTAAAAGCTGAATTGACAACATCTAATAAAAAACATCGATTGTATATACTTCTTTACAATAGCTAATTGTTTCTTATTTTTACAGATTAAAAAACATCAACATGAAACAACTATTATTCATCTTATTATGTTTAATTACTAAAGTAAATGCTCAAGAAATAGGGATTCGGCTTGGTAATTTTAATGATGCACACGTGGCTATTGATGGAATTGTAAATTTTGAAGATGGTACGCGTTTGCATGGAGACATTAGTTTTGGGCAAGGAATTGGAGCGAACTTGCTCTATAATTTTAAAATAGACGAATTTGCTGTAGATAATTTAAACTTTCAATATTATTTAGGTGCAGGAATTGCTACTTTTGTAGGAGATCCTTTTGTATTAGGAGCCAATGGAGAAATTGGTATCGAATATTTATTTAAAAACACACCTATCACTATCGGTATAGATTGGAGACCTCAATTAAATGTGATTACCCGAACATCCTTAGAAATTTTACAATTAGGGATAAACATTCGTTACCGAATTAACGAACTTTAAATATGATGCAGAAAAAAATCAACATTCAAAACAAAAGAGCTCGTTTTGAATATGAAATATTAGATAAATATGTAGCTGGAATTGTATTAACAGGAACCGAAATAAAATCTATCCGTTTAAGCAAAGCCCGAATTACAGATAGTTTTTGCGAATTTAACGATCGTGAAGAATTGTTTGCCATTAACATGTTTATAGAAGAGTACTTGTATGGAAACGCATACAATCACAAACCTAAAAGCTCCAGAAAACTGCTTTTAAACAAACGCGAACTAAAAAAACTAAACAGAGAAGTACAATCCGGTGGACTTACTATTGTTCCGTTAAAATTGTTCCTAAATGATAAAGGTATTGCGAAACTAGAAATTGCATTGTGTAAGGGAAAAAAATTATACGATAAAAGACAAACCATTAAAGACCGAGATAACAAAATAAATTTAGCTCGAATTAAAAAAAGCTACTAAATGAAAGCGTGGTTACATTTAGTACGTTGGAAAAACTTATTTCTAATACTAATTACACAAATACTTATTTTACAGTTTGTGTATCCAGCTACTAAAATTACACCAGCTATTTACCTTTTTTTAACATACACCCTACTTTTTACTGCTGCGGGTAACATTATTAATGACTATTTTGATGTAATTACAGACAGCATTAACAAACCTCATCGAGTTATTGTTGGCAAAAGAATCAATCCCAAGACTGTATTTAATACGTATCTTACTATTAATAGTATTGGTTTTTTTCTCAATTTACTTTCTTTTTATCAAAATCACAATATCCTCCTTTTTAGTATTGTTACCTTAATTATGATACTCCTTTATGGGTATAGCAAAATTTTAAAAGGAAAAGCTCTCATTGGAAATATTACTATTGCTACACTCACCGCTTTATCTGTGTTTTTGTTTACACTTATAATAGACAACAGTACTCATCAAACAACTTGTATTTATGTACTCTCTTTTTTTGCTTTTATGTTAAACTTAAGTAGAGAAATAGTAAAAGATCTTGAAGATATAAAAGGAGACAAGGCTGCAGGTTTAAAAACACTCCCTATTTTAATAGGAGTACAAAGAACTACCGTTATTTTAAAAACATTGATAATAAGTACTGCACTAGCATTTGTACTTATTAATTCTTATATAAAAAACAATGTATTAAAAGTATATATCCTTTTATTTCTTGTTACCCCTCTTCTATATGGCTATTATTTATTGAGAAAGGAAAAAAAGCTATTTTCAAAAATTAGCAATCTGCTAAAGTTAATTATTGCTTTTGGAATATTTACCGTACTTTTCGTTTAGAAAAACATGAATAATGCTACAAGAAACACTTCATAAATATCAAATTATTTTAGGATCTAAATCTCCTAGAAGACAGCAGTTTTTAAAAGATTTACGCATTCCTTTTGAAAGTAGAACAATTGATACCGAAGAAATTTATCCAGAACATCTTAAAGCAGAAGAAATTACTGAATTTCTAGCAGCCTTAAAATCAAAAGCCATCCACTTAAAAGATAACGAACTTTTAATTACAGCAGATACTATTGTGTGGGCTGATGGAAAAGCTTTAGAAAAACCTACAAATAAAGAAGCGGCTTTTGATATGCTAAAAAGCCTGTCTAACCATCACCATCAAGTAATTACTTCTATTTGCTTAGCGAGTACTCACAAAACAAAAGTAATTACAGACAAAACCACTGTTTATTTTAATGAGTTAAGTGATGATGAAATTAATTTTTACATAGACAACTACCAACCTTTTGACAAAGCAGGTAGTTATGGCATACAAGAATGGATTGGTTTTATTGGAGTTTCTAAAATTAATGGGAGTTATTCTAATGTAGTTGGACTGCCTGTTTCTAAGTTATATAACGAACTTAAAAACTTCTAAATTTATACACTTTCTACCATATAAAATTATTACTTTTGCCCTCAATTAATGTTAGAACTGTAAAATGAAAAAATACACTTACACAGAAAAAAAAGATACTCGTTCAGGTTTTGGTGCTGGATTGGCTCATTTAGGAAGAACAAATCCTAATGTAGTTGCTTTGTGTGCCGATTTAATTGGTTCATTAAAAATGAATGAATTTATTGATGAAAATCCTGAAAGATTTTTCCAAATTGGTATTGCAGAAGCTAACATGATGGGAATTGCTGCGGGCTTAACCATTGGTGGTAAAATTCCTTTTACAGGTACGTTTGCTGGTTTTTCTACAGGTCGTGTATACGATCAGATTAGACAATCTATTGCATATTCTAACAAAAATGTAAAAGTGTGTGCCTCTCACGCAGGTTTAACTTTAGGAGAAGACGGTGCTACACATCAAATTTTAGAAGACATTGGTTTAATGAAAATGTTACCAGGTATGACGGTAATTAATACTTGTGACTACAACCAAACAGAAGCTGCTACTATTGCTATTGCAGAACACAATGGACCTGTGTATTTGCGTTTTGGAAGACCTGTTGTTCCTATTTACATGCCTAAATTTACAGATACTACACACGAAAATAAATTTGTAATTGGTAAAGGAATTCAAATGACTGAAGGTTCTGATGTAACCATTGTTGCTACAGGTCATTTGGTTTGGGAAGCAATACAAGCAGCAGAGCAATTAGAAGCTCAAGGAATAAGTGCAGAAGTAATTAATATTCACACGATTAAGCCTTTAGATGAAGAATTAATCTTAAAATCTGTAGCAAAAACAAAATGTATTGTTACTGCAGAAGAACATAATTATTTAGGAGGTTTAGGAGAAAGTGTAGCGAGAACGTTGTCTTTAAACAATCCTACTCCACAAGAATTTGTTGCAACAAATGATACTTTTGGAGAATCTGGAACTCCAGCTCAACTTATGGATAAATATGGTTTAAATGCCGATGCAATTGTTGAAGCAACTAAGAAAGTAATCACTAGAAAACAGTAAATTACATCAACATATAATTACACTAAAAAGCCTTTCTATTATTTAGAAAGGCTTTTTTAGTAATAGATAATACTGCTTTATTTTTTTTTCATAAAGTATGTCTATTTAACTTTTCCCTCTTTAATTATGTGACTTTTTGTTTTTTTAAGTGTCTAAATTAACAGATAGATAATATTTTTTTAACATTACTCATTTATTTTTTGTTTTTGTGTTGAAAAATCAATAAATTAATACTGTAAAAATTAAACATTTAACAATTAATACACATATCACCATGAAAATATTCAATTTCCTTTTTGTTTTTATCTTTTTAACTTCTTTAACCGCAGTACACGCAACAACAAACACAAATCAAGTAATTGATACGTATGCTAAAAAAGGAAAAAGCACTTTTAAAATTCATCAAGATAATTCTTCTAAAAAAATTACATTAACTAGTGGTGAAGATCATTATTCTGTAGAAATTTTTAATACAGAAGGAGATGTGTTAAAATCTTTGGAATTAAAAAAGAACAGCAGTATAGAAGTTTCTACAAAAGATTTAAAATC
>CALHCC010000075.1 GCA_937930675.1 uncultured Flavobacteriaceae bacterium | reverse complement strand
TGGAGATCTTTAATATCTGTCTTTTTTTAGTTTTATACGATATATAAGGTTCTAAGCAGAGATCCTCATAGAGGTATTAATATGATTTAGATCGAAAGAATCTCGATAAATACCTATTATTCTTTTTTGTTTTTGTTTTCTCAGAATGCCATGTTCTGTCCAGATGAGCATAATGAATGTAATCTATTTAAGGTTACGCTGTTTGACTGGAGACTAAATAACTACACTACACGCTACGTATTTTACTTTTTCCTTTCTGGATGCGATACTCAGTCAAGCTGAGTATGACGAATGAATTATAGTAAGTTCTAAAATTTAAAACGCGTTAGGGATTGAAGGGTCTGTTTGAGCTCTTTTGAGGTACGAAAAAAGCGAGTACTGAAAGCCCGACCCAAAAGGGAAACGCCCAAATAGTAGGAAGAATTAGATACGTGAATATAGCGTATAAAAAAAGCTGCTACTAAAGTATAGTAACAGCTTTTTTAATTATTTATTTAGATGTGGTTATCCTCCAAAATCATCAAAACGTACGTTTTCTTTTGGTACTCCAAAATCATCGCACATTTTAACTACGGCTTGATTCATCATTGGAGGTCCACAGAAGTAAAATTCGATATCTTCTGGTGTTTCGTGTTTTGACAAGTAGTTGTCTATTAACGATTGGTGTACGAATCCTACAAATCCATCTCCTTCATCATCATGAATGTCTTTTTTAATTTTCCAATTGTCTTCTGGTAATGGTTCTGACAATACTAACTGTAATTTAAAGTTAGGGAACTTGGCCATTAAATCTTCGAAATAATGGATGTAGAACAATTCACGTTTAGAACGTCCTCCGTACCAATAGGTTACTTTACGTCCTGTTTTCATGGTATGGAATAATTCGTATAAGTGTGAACGCATCGGTGCCATTCCAGCTCCTCCTCCTACGTAAATCATTTCTGCATCGGAGTCTTCGTTGATGAAGAATTCTCCATAGGGTCCTGAAATGGTTACTTTGTCTCCTGGTTTTTGATTGAATACGTATGAAGATGCGATTCCTGGATTTACATCCATCCACCCTCCTTTTACTCTATCGAAAGGAGGACATGCTACACGTACGTTTAACATGATTTCTCTTCCTTCTGCAGGGTAAGAGGCCATAGAGTATGCTCGTTCTATGGTTTCTGTGTTCTTCATTTTTAATGGCCACAATCCAAATTTCTCCCATTCTTGGTGGAACTTGTCTGGTTCTCCTGGGTGATCTGTTGGGTGTGCTGTAATGTCCATATCTTTATAGTCTACTTCACATGGTGGGATTTCTATTTGAATATATCCTCCTGCTTTGTAATCCATATCTTCTGGAATTTCTACCACAAATTCTTTAATAAATGAGGCTACGTTGTAGTTACGTACTACGGTAGCTTCCCATTTCTTAATTCCAAAAATTTCTTCTGGAATAGAAATTTCCATATCGTTTTTAACTTTTACCTGACATCCTAAACGTGCTCCTGCAGCCAACTCTTTACGAGTAAAATGGGGTGTTTCTGTGGGTAATGCTTCTCCTCCTCCTGAGTGTACGTGACATTCACACTGAAGACAGGTTCCACCTCCACCACATGCGGATGGTAAAAATATTTTTTCGTTTCCTAAAGTTCCTAATAAAGAACTTCCTGTATCTACTTCTATTGTTTTCTCTCCATTAATGGTAATTTTTACTTTTCCTGAGGGTAGTAATTTTGCTTTGGCTCCTAATAATATACTTACTAGAATTAAAACAATAATCAAGAAAACAACAATACTTATTGCAATTACATTCATAACTGTTTGTTCTTTATTTTTATAATTTAATACCTGAGAAGCTCATAAATCCTATCGCCATTAATCCTGTAATGATGAATGTGATTCCTAATCCTTTTAAGGGTCCTGGGATGTGAGAATAGGCTATTTTCTCTCTAATTGCTGCAATGGCAACAATGGCTAATAACCATCCGATTCCTGATCCTAATCCATACACTGCTGATTCTCCTACATTGGCAAAATCTTTTTGTTGCATAAATAAAGAACCTCCTAAAATTGCACAGTTTACTGCAATTAAGGGTAAGAAAATTCCTAAAGCTCCGTACAATGCAGGTGCAAAACGTTCTACAATCATTTCTACCAATTGCACCATGGATGCGATTACGGCAATAAACATGATGAAACTTAAGAACGATAGGTCTATGTCTGCATATTCTTCTCCTAACCAAGATAAGGCTCCTGGTTTTAACAAATAACTATCGATTAAAAAGTTTACCGGTACTGTAATAGATAATACAAATACTACGGCCGCTCCTAAACCTACAGCAGTGTTTACTGTTTTTGATACAGCTAAGTAAGAACACATTCCTAAGAAATATGCAAATACCATGTTATCAATAAATATACTTTTTACAAAAATGTTAATATAATCCATTTTACTTTTTGTTTATATGTTGATTTGTGTATTTGTTGATTCGAACGAACGACTCAACGCATAAACGAATAAACTATAGATTAGTGTGTTTCGATTAATTTTCTGTTCTTAGAACGTTGTATCCAGATAATAATTCCAACAGTGATTAATGCCATTGGTGATAACAACATAAATCCGTTGTTTTCGTATCCTAATGCATACAAACCTGTAGAATCTGCAATGGTTTTGGCTTTGTGTCCTAAAATTTCGATTCCAAATAATTTACCTGACCCTAACAACTCTCTAAACACCGCTACCAACACTAATATTAATGCGTACCCTGCTCCGTTACCCACACCGTCTAAAAACGATTTCCATGGTCCGTTTGCTAGTGCAAAGGCCTCTAAACGCCCCATCACAATACAGTTGGTAATGATTAATCCTACAAATACAGATAATTCTTTACTTACATCGTATGCGTATGCTTTTAACACTTGATCTACTAAGATTACCAAAGAGGCAACAATTAATAATTGGACAATGATACGAATACGTCCTGGTATTAAATTACGTATTAACGATACCACTACATTGGATGCGATAACCACAAATAATACGGCTAAAGACATTACTACAGCTGGTTTTAACTGAACTGTAATTGCCAATGCGGAACAGATTCCTAATACTTGAACTGAAATTGGGTTGTTATCATTCAATGGGTCTGATAACAACGCTTTATTTTGCTTTGAAAATAATGCTTCTTTTCCTTCTGCCATGACTAGTTGTTTTTAAAGTATGGTAAATAATGAGACAAACGTTCGTCAATCATGTCGGATACACCGTTGGATGTAATTGTTCCTCCTGATATTGCATCTACTCCATGAGTATCTCCTGTTTTTGCCCCCCCTTTTACAGCGGTTACAGATACAAAGTTGTTAGATTCATCTAAAATCTTTTTCCCTGTAAATTGAGCTTGAAACCAATCTGTTGTAATTTCTGCTCCCAAACCTGGAGTTTCTCCTTTGTGATCGAAATTGGCACCTACAATGGTGTTTTTATCCGAAGCTAAAGCTACATATCCCCAAATAGCATCCCAAAGTCCAGCTCCATATAAAGGAACAATGTAAAACTTTTGACCGTCTTTTTGAGCTACATATAAAGGGTAACGTTGTTCGCTTACCTCTTTTTTAACTTCGTTTTTTAATCCAATTTTAAAAGCATTTGTGTTTTCATCAACTTGCCCATCATTTGTAAGTGCTAATTGCTCTTTAATGTACTTGTTAAATTCAACTTCTGCTGCTTCTCTAGAAACCCCAGTTACCCCAATGGTTCCTAATATATTTTGCATTTTTTCTGCTTTTACGTTTGTATCCTGTAAAGGTTTTAAACTTGTAGCGGTAAATGCCAATACTCCTGCAATAATTGTTACAATAATAATTGCGAAGATAAATGTATATGCGTTACTATTCTTGTTCATAATTAGGCAGCTTTTAAACGGTTTTTACGTTTTTTAATATTTCCTGCAATCACGTAGTGATCGATGGTTGGAGCAAAAACATTCATTAATAAAATAGCCATCATCATTCCTTCTGGATAGGCTCCGTTAAATACACGGATCATAATAGCAAAGAAACCTATTAAGATTCCGTAAATCCACTTTCCTTTTTCTGTTTGTGCACCCGATACTGGGTCTGTAGCCATAAACACAGCTCCAAAAGCAAAACCTCCTACTAGTAAGTGTTGCCACCATTCAAAGTTCATTAATGCGTTTATTCCTAAGACATTAAATATTAACCCCATTACAGCTCCTCCAATAAACGTTCCTGTAATAATTTTCCAAGAACCTACTCCTGTAAAAATTAACACAGCTGCTCCCATTAAAATAGCTAGCACAGAGGTTTCTCCAACAGAACCTGGTATAAAACCTAAAAACATGTCCATTACAGACCATCCTGCTTCTGAACCTGCTGCTAATTTTCCTAAAATAGTTTCTCCTGAAACTGCATCGATAGTACTTGCATCTGCCACCCAAACCTTGTCTCCAGACATTTGTGGTGCATAAGAAAAGAATGCAAAAGCACGTGCAATTAACGCAGGGTTAAAAATATTCATTCCTGTTCCTCCAAAAGCTTCTTTACCAATAAACACAGCAAATACTACTGAAATGGCTAACATCCACAATGGAAAATCTACAGGCATAATTAAAGGAATTAACATTCCTGATACCAAATACCCTTCGTTTACTTCGTGCTGATTGTAAATAGCAAAAGCTATTTCTATCGCCAAACCAACACCGTAAGAAACCAATAACATAGGTAAAAACTTCCATGCTCCAAAAATCATACAATCTAAAACAGCGGTACTTTCTCCTAACTGAGAAAAGTGTTGGTATCCTAAATTATACATTCCGAAAAACATACATGGCAATAAAGCAAAAATTACCGTTACCATCACTCTTTTTAAATCTACACCATCTCTAATATGCGCTCCTTTGTGTGTGTTATGCTTTGGCACAAACAACAAAGTATCGATAGAATTGATTGCTGGAGCAAATTTCTCCAACTTACCTCCTTTATCAAAAGGTTTTCTTATTTCGTCAAACTTCTTTCTTAAAAAATCCATTATCCTACTTCTTTTATCATTAAATCTAATCCTTGTCTGATGATGTATTGAGCTTCAATTTTTGAAGTATTGGTATAATCTACCAAGGCAAAATCTTCTGGAATTACTTCGTAAATTCCTAAATTTTCCATTTTCTCAATATCATTTGCCATACAAGCTTTTAACAACTGCATTGGATACACGTCTAAAGGCACTACTTTATCCATTTCTCCAGTAACAACCAACGCTCTATCTTCTCCATTTGTACTGGTGGTTAACGTATATTCTTTGTTTGAATTTAACCAAGAAAACGATGTTTTTGAATTACTGTGAATGGATCCACTCCCTACAAACGGTAACCATCCAAAGAAACGATGTTCTTTTCCTTCTGGAATGATAGAAATTACATTGTCGTAAAATCCTAAATAATCATCCACATTTATTTGAGTTCCCGTTAACACATTTCCAGAAATAACACGAGCTCCTTCTGTATTTGCATTCTTTGTAACTACTTCTTTAATATTTTGTCCTGCTGTAAGGGTAAAGTACTGAGGATTGCTTACCTCAGAACCTGCCAATGCTACCAATTTAGTAGGATTGTATTTTCCTGACAAAAACAACTCTCCAATTACGGCAACTCCTTGTGGACTTACTGTCCAAATTTTTTCTCCTTGATTGATGGGTGCTATTTCTGCAATTTGAGTCCCTACATTTCCTGCAGGATGTTTTCCAAATACATTTACAATGGTTGCATTTTTAACTTTGTTGAAAAAAGTAGCTTCTTTTCCATCGACACCTAAGGTAACAGAACCTTCCGTTAATTTAGACAATGCATTGATTCCTGCCTGAAAAGCTTCTTCTTTCCCTGCTAATGCATACGCATAATTGGGAGCTAAGGGTGCTGTATCAAACGACGAAACATAAATTGCTTTAGGAGCATCTGCCGGATTTGCAATCACATCGTAAGGACGTTGCTTTACATAGGCAAAACTTCCACTTTCCAAAATCTTTTCTAAAACAGCTTCTTTTTCCAAGTCTAACGGATTTGCTGCTCCAAAATCTTTAAATTGATCTTGAGATTTTGCTTCGATCACAATTGCTAATACTTTACGTTTAGCTCCTCTTTGTACTTCTTTAATAGTTCCACTAACAGGAGAAGTAAACTTAATCCTGTCGTTCTCTTTTGAGAAAAAAACCACATCTCCCACAGACACCTCATCTCCTACTTTAGCAGCAAGTTTGGGTGTAATTCCATGAAAATCTGTAGGTTTAATAGCGTATAAAGTAGAACGAGAAGTCGCAGCTGTAGTCAAAGCTGCTTGTCCTTTTAGCTTAATGGTTAAGCCCTTTTTTACCCTAATGTCTTGTGACATATTTTTAGATTTAATTTATTTTGTACGTATAAAATATGTAGCAAATTTAACTAAAATGAGTATTCTTGTGTAAATAAACATCTTTTAATTCTCTAATACTATTTTATTTATATTTATTCTAAATTAAAAATCTTTTAACAACTACACTACGTTACTTTAAAACCTGAAAACTCTAAAATAAGTTACAAAACAGTACCTTAGCAAAACAATTTTAAGAAAATGATGAATTACCTCTATACATGCTTTCTATTCTTTGTAAGCTTCCTTTCTTTTTCACAAAACTCAGATGCTTCTTATATTAAAACTGTAATCACCAAAAGTCGTTTACACGAGTTTTCGCATCCTGTACACAAATTAAATAGTACCATTCATTTTAGTTTTGATGATGTTAACGGAACACAAGAGGAGTATTATTATAAAATAATTCATTGTCAAATAGACTGGACACCGTCTAACCTACCTGTTTCTTATTATATTGATGGTTTTAACAATTTTCAGATTAATGATTTTGAAAATTCTTACGGAACCTTAGCCAACTATACTCATTACTCGTTCTCTATTCCCAATAGCGATACTAAAATTACTAGATCGGGTAATTATTTATTTCAAATTCTAGATAATGACGATATCATTGTTTGTGAGCGAAAAATAATTATTACAGAAGATTTAGTTCGTATTGGCGTTAAAACATCCGAAAGTAGAGATTTAGCACGCTTAAATCAAAAACAAGCAGTAGCACTCACGGTGCATGCAAACAAACTGGATGTAAATTATCCTGATAGTGAAATTAAAACGTTTATTTTTCAGAACGGAGATCTTGAATTACGAACGCCTTTTTTAAAACCTACATTTACTAGTAATCGATCTTACACTTATAGACCTAGTAAAGAAACCGAATTTTTTGCCGGAAACGAATTTTATCATTTTGACAACAACAACATTTTAAGCAACTCTCGTTTTGTAGCTAGAAACTACAGAAATGACAATTTTTTCCATTCCGTTCTTTTTTCTAAAAAAAGTAGAAGTAGCGATATTTATAAATTTAATCCAGACATTAACGGTAGTTTCTTGATTCGAAACTTTAACGGATCCAACAACACTATTGAAGCCGAATATAGTATTGTTCACTTCTCTTTATTAAACGACCCCGAATTTACCGATAAAGATATTTATGTATATGGTGCTTTTAATAATTTTAAACTTGTAGAGGCATACAGATTAAAACCTGATAGCTCTGGAAAATACTTATCCACCGAAATTTATCTAAAACAAGGCTTCTACAATTATGATTTTGTAACTAAAAAGAATGAAATTACAGAAAAAAACACCATTAGCGGTTCTTTTTCTGAGACCGAAAACAGATACGAAGCTCTCGTGTATTTTACTCCTTTGAACTCTATATATTATCAAGTGGTAGGTTATGGTGCAGGAAACAGCACACAACAAATAGAGAATTAATCTTTTTATTTTAACACCTTATTTTTTTATATTTAAAGTGTATAATTTTTATAAAATGACACAAGCAACAACACAAGGGGTAAAAGTATCTGTAAACAGCATTTTTTGTGGTGTTCAAGAAAGAAATCAACAAAAACATTATTTGTTTGATTACTATATAAGTATTGAGAATCTTTCTACCAGTACAGTACAGCTACACACTAGACACTGGGAAATATACGATTCTTTAAATCATAATGAAATTATTGAAGGAGAAGGTGTCATTGGAATGCAGCCCATTTTAAAGAGTGGTGAAAAACATTCTTATAAATCGCACTGCATTTTACTATCTAACTGTGGTTCTATGAAAGGTTTTTACACCATGATTGATTTAGATCTTAAAAAGAGTTTTAAAGTAGAAATTCCTAAATTTCAGTTACAGACAGAATCTATACTCAATTAACTTTTACAAACTCAAAGCGATATTCTCCTTGAGAGACATACATTTTTTGACAATTACTAGGATGTAAAAAAGTATGATGCTCATCTATTAAAAACTCACCTTTTGTTGCTAATTTAAAAATCCCTGTAAAATCGTTAAGACCACTACTTGTATATCTTGCTATTTTATATTGATGATTTTCTAAGATAGCTTCTATTCTAAACCACGCACCACTACCAATACCTCCTAACCAAGTTCCATTATTTAAATTAAACAACTCTTTATCAGGCAACTCTGTTCCTATAGATTTAATTTCAATATCTATTTTTTTAAAAAAACAAGCTGAATATTCTTTAAAAACAGACCTATTTGTGTACGCTGAAACTTCTGCATTTTCTACCACATAAATATGGCTATCATCCTTAGCTTTTATGGCATTCCCTATAGGGCTTGGCGTAAATAAATTAGATGTTTTTAATTTTTTAACTACCTTTTTTTCTTGGCAGGAATGAATTACTGTATCCGTTACAAAACGAGCACAGTTACTCCCTCCTTTTACAAAAGGACCATAGGGTATTTCTTCTTGACTTATTAATGAATTAATATAACTTAAAGCTTTTTGATAATCAATACTATAATTTAAGCTCGTCACCAATCGTCCTTCTCCGTGTGTTTTTTCTGGATGTGCATCCAACCACAGCAGTAATTCTTCTAAATTTTGTAGTTTACCATCAGAAAACACTGCTTTTAAAGGAACTTCTAACTCCACATCTGTTTGTTTAGAACGAACTCTACCATAACCAAACGTGGTAATATATCTTCCAAAATCATAATAATCCACATCACCGTTGTTTTTATTAATTAACAACAACGCTGCATGTCCTGCCTGAACAGCATCCTTTCCTCCAACTCCAAAAAAAGGCCATACTTTACTAGAAAACTCTGTATACGCGGGTCTTACCACTGTATCCGGATAAGATAATATCACAATTACACCATCTGTCATAATTCTAAACGTTGGCTAATGTAAAAATGTTGGCATACTTAAATTCTTCATTTTTTACATAATCGTAATATCTCATATTTAAACTCGCATCATCCTTAACAATCATTGTAGTACTCACCGTTTCTACCACAGCTCTCTTCATTTTTAAAGAAGTTTCTTGAGTTCCTAAAGTTTCATTTTGATGAAATTTTAAAACATCTTGTTCTAAA
>CALHCC010000074.1 GCA_937930675.1 uncultured Flavobacteriaceae bacterium | reverse complement strand
CCATCTGCCTTACCTGCTAATTTCTTAGAAGCCACTCCCATTACTTTCCCCATATCTTTCATAGACGACGCTCCAACCTCAGCAATTACTTTTGCTATGATTTCTTTTAACGCATCTGAACTTAATTGTTCTGGTAAAAACTGAGAAATTACTTTTGCTTGTGCCAATTCTGGCTCTGCCAAGTCTTCACGTCCTTGTTCTGTATATAATGTAGCAGAGTCTTTACGTTGTTTTACCAACTTTTGCAACAACTTAACTTCTGCTTCTTCTGTAATATCTTCTTTGGCTCCACTCTCTGTTTGTGCTAATAAAATGGCCGATTTAATCGCTCTTAAAGACTCTAATGCTACTGCATCTTTTGCTTTCATGGCTTCTTTCATCTTAGCCATCACTTCTTTTGATAAACTCATTTTATGTTGATTTGATAATGAATAGCTAAAATATTAAATAAGTACGAACGATTCTAACATTAAATAAGATCCATCTATTAGAAAGGAATTCTTTTTTTTTGCAAAACCATTAATTTAATCCATTTACATAGGTCTCCACATATGCCTGAATTTTAGAAATTACTCTTTTAATTTTCGATTTTCTTTCTTTTAACTTAGGTCTTACGTTCATCAAATTAATTACCTCATCATTTAAGGGTGTTTTTTGAGTAAATAAATAATTTTCTACTACAGCTCCTAATTTGTTTACATCTAAATCCTCTTCTTTACTAATTAACTCCACCGCTTTTTTTCTTTCTTCTGATATATAATGATTGAAAACGGTTTCTACCGTAGTTTCTGAAGTTACTTTAGGAAGGTGTTTTTCTATAAACTTTTCTATTAACTCCTTTTTGCTACGTAACTCTACCTGATGGGTTAATATCTCTTTAATGGCTTTTTTCTGTTTCTCTATATTTTTAGAAGGTGTTCCTGTATTTTCTTCCTGCTGTAGTTTGGCTAATAGGCCTAAAATATAAGTTACATTAATTTCGTCCCTACGGATTAACTCTACCTCAAAATCTATATCATTTAAAATAGACGTTTTTTCGCTTTCCGAATTGTTTTTCACTAAATCTCTAATATCTAAATATTTACTCTGATAATCTTCTAGCTCTTGAGCCGTAATCGTTAGGTCTTTAAAGGTAAATTCGGTAAAGCTTGTTAATACATTTTTGATACGTATTAAACTTCTAAAAGCTTTTACAAAACTCAATTGGTCTTGTTCATTAATTAAAGTATCTACACTCGCAACTGTTGGGGCTATGGTTCGTAATTCTTTTAAAGCATATTCAAAAGACTGCAAATAGTTTTCGTAGGGAGCTAAAACAATTTCATCAATGGCTTCTTTGTTAGAAAACAAGGTAATTGCATCGTCTGTATTCTCTTTTAAATTTCTAAAACACACCACATTCCCTTGAGATTTTACCTCATCTAAAATTCTATTTGTTCTAGAAAAAGCTTGAATTAAACCATGGTATTGTAAATTTTTATCTACATAAATCGTATTTAAGGTTTTGCTATCAAAGCCCGTTAAAAACATATTTACCACCAATAGTATATCCACTTCGCGAGCTTTTACTCTTTTGGCAATATCTTTATAATAGCCATAAAAATTATGGGTGTTGTAATTTGTTTGGTATTCTTTATTATAGTCTGCAATACAAGCCTCTAACTGGTCTCTTGAGTGGTTGCTTTGGTATGTTTCAGCATCTTCATTGGCAATCCATTCTTCATCCTCATAATATCCAGTACTTTCGTCTGAATTTTCTTCATTGGCTCCGTACGAAAAAATGGTTGCTATTTTTAAATTGTGTACCCCTTCTGCTTTTTTCTGTTGAAACAGCTTATAGTATTTAATTAGTGTATCTTTTGAAGATACACACATCATGGCCGTAAACTTTCTGTTGTGTGTTTTTTTATCGTGATTTGCGATAATATAATCTACGATGTTGTTTAAATTCTCCGCAGACTCCAACACTTCTTTGGTATTTATGTTCTCTACAGCAGTGTCATCAATAAGCTCTTTGCTTTTAAAGGTTTTTACATAATCTATAGAAAATTTTAACACGTTTTGATCTTTAATTGCATCTGTTATTACGTATTTATGCAAGCAATCTTCAAATAAATCTTTAGTGGTTCTTTTCCCTAAAGCATTTCTAGTGGCATTTTCTTTTAGAATTGGCGTTCCTGTAAATCCAAACATTTGTGCATTGGTAAAAAACTCTTTTATTTTATTGTGTGTCTCTCCAAATTGAGTTCTGTGACATTCATCAAAAATAAACACTATTTTCTGATTTTTTTGTCCTGCCATTTGAGCTTTGTATTTTTCTGAGCAAATAGCATTGTTTAATTTTTGCAACGTAGTTACGATGAGCTTTGTTCCGTCGTTAAATTGTTTTATTAGCGATTGTGTATTATTGGTTGCATCTACAGAACCTTCTTTAAAACTATTAAATTCTTTAATGGTTTGATAATCTAAATCTTTTCTATCTACCACAAACAATACTTTGTCTACTTCTGGCAAGTTGGTTAGTATCTGACTGGTTTTAAAAGAGGTTAAGGTTTTACCCGACCCCGTTGTGTGCCATATATATCCAAATTTATTGGTTGTTTTTGCACGTTCTATAATGGCTTCTGTCGCATAAAACTGATAAGGTCTTAACACCATTAACACTCCAGAGGTATTAATTACAATGTACTTAGCAATCATTTTAGACAGGTGGCAAGGTTCTAAAAACACCTTTGCAAAGTCTGATAATTGCGTAATGTTTTTATTGTATTTATCTGCCCAAAAAAATGTTTGTTTAAAAGATCTAAGCTTTATAGGATTGTTTGCATAATATTTAGTATTTACACCGTTACTAATGACAAACAATTGAATAAATTGAAACAATCCTTTTCCTGTAGCAAAAGAATGTGCTTGGTACCTATGGGTCTGGTTAAAGGCTTCTTTAAGTTCTAACCCTCTACGTTTTAACTCTATTTGCACCAGTGGCAAACCATTGATTAGAATCGTTACATCGTACCTGTTTTCGTACTTCCCTTTAATCGTAATTTGGTTGGTTACCTGATATTGATTTTGACACCAATGTACTTGGTTCATGAGTTCTACATAGCCTACCTCTCCATTATCTTTGGTATAGGTTAGTTTATCTCTTAACGTTTTGGCTTTTTCTAGTATATT
>CALHCC010000073.1 GCA_937930675.1 uncultured Flavobacteriaceae bacterium | reverse complement strand
ATCTTTAGCGTACAAATGTACATCTAACAAAACCTGATCGTTACGAGAACGTGCCGTGTGAATCTTCTTTCCAGCATCTCCTAACTTTTCTGTCAACAACCACTCTACCTTAGAATGTACATCTTCAAAATTATCTTCAATGGTAAATGTACCTGCCTCAATTGTTTTTAAAACATCCGCTAAAGCCGTCTCTAATCCTGTCAATTCATCATTGGTAATGGTACCAATGGTATTTAACATTCTAGATTGTGCCAAATTCCCCAACACATCGTACTTAGCCAATTGTAAATCTAACTCTCTATCGTTCCCTACTGTAAAAATGTCTATTTTTTTATCTGTAGCGTATCCTTTATCCCAAAGTTTCATAATGGTACTTTTTGTATGGCTGCAAAGATACCTTTTTGATTTTGATTGTAAAAGGTTAAGTCATTCAATAAAAAACAGACAGGTTTGTCTATTTTTTTATATCTTTACCCTGTGAAAAAAGATACGAGACAACATATCATTCAAACCGCATCTAATTTATTCTACAACAAAGGATACAATTTAACAGGTATTAACGAAATTATTGCAGAAGCAGGTATTGCAAAAGCAACGCTCTACAGTCATTTTAAATCTAAAGAAGCTATTTGTGTGGCCTATTTACAATTTAAAAATCATACCTTTTTACAAGAAATTAAAACGTTTTGTAATTCTAAAAATAGAGGAATAGATAGACTAACTGCTTTGTTTGATTTTTTAGATGTCTTTTATCAGGATAAAAATTTTAATGGATGTTGGTGTATTAGAACCATCTCAGAAATTCCTAAAGATAACGAAGTAATTAAGCAAGAAATACAAAAACAAAAAAAGGATTTTATTGCTTTGATAGAAAAATTAGTTTTTGAAAACACTCAAAATTATACAAACTCAGAAATAAAACAGTTGTCAAAAAAATACTATTTGTTATACGAAACTGCCGTTGCTGAAAGCCATTTACATCAGGAAAATTGGCCTATTACCTTTGCAAGAACAATGAGTTTACAGCTTATTAATTAAAAAAATTTAAAACAAAAAAGACAGACCTGTCTGTATTATTAATATAAATTTAAAACCATGAGTAATTTTAAAAACAAAAAAGCCATTATTATTGGTGGAACTAGCGGAATTGGATACGAAACAGCCAATTTATTATTAGCACAAGGAACAGAAGTACACATTGCAGGTAGAAATACCAGCAAAGTTGCTGATGCCGAAAACTTACACAAACACACCGTAAACATTAGTGACGTAGAAAGTGTACAACAATTTATCGCAACGATTAACCAATTAGATACTGTTGATTATTTAGTAAACGCATCTGGTATTTTTGCCCCAAAACCTTTTTTAGATCATACTCTAGAAGATTACAACTCTTATTTAGACTTAAACAGAGGTTTCTTTTTTATTACGCAAGCCGTCGCTAAAAAAATGAATGCAACTAAAAGTGGAGCTATTGTAAATGTAGGTTCTATGTGGGCAAAACAAGCTGTAAAAGCTACTCCTTCTTCTGCATATTCTATGCAAAAAGCAGGTTTACATTCTTTAACACAACATTTAGCTATGGAATTAGCGGATGCTAATATTAGAGTAAACGCAGTATCTCCTGCCGTAGTACACACTCCTGTTTACAATGGTGTGTTTGGAGGTGAAGAAGAAGCCAACAAAGCTCTAGAAGGATTTAATGGTTTTCAACCAATCGGTAGAAACGGTACTGCTAATGATGTTGCAGAATCTATTGTATTCTTATTGTCAGACAAATCTAGTTGGGTAACAGGTGCTGTTTGGGATGTTGATGGAGGTGTAATGGCTGGTAGAAACTAAAAAACACAAAGAATTATGTATAACTTAAAAGATTTATTTCCAAAATTAGGAAAATTAGGAAAAAAAGCTCCTAAAGCGATGGAAGCTTTTGCTGCTTTGGATGAAGCGGCTATGAAAGACGGAGCCATCCCCAAAAAATATAAAGAGTTAATTGCTGTTGGAGTAGCTCTTACTACACAATGTCCTTATTGTTTAGAAATACACAGAGACAAAGCCATAGAAGCTGGTGCTACCGAAGAAGAATTAGCAGAAGTAACATTTGTATCTGCTGCGTTAAGAGCAGGAGCTGCCGTTACACATGGTACGCATTTAATTAAATAATATTCCCTATCCCCAAAACAAGAGGACAAATTATAATTGTTCTCTTGTTTTAAACTATTTTTTCTAATAGCTCAACATAAAACTGCACTCCGTCATACACTTCTTGTACATAAATAAACTCATCCGCAGAATGAGACCTTAAAGAATCTCCTGGTCCTACTTTTACAGATTGACAAGTTAATCGGCATTGATCTGATAATGTTGGAGATCCATACGTTTTTTTACCCATGGCCACTCCTGCTTTTACCAATTCGTGATTTGGGTCTATATACGATGAATTTAATCTTAACGATCTAGGTTTTACATCACAGTCCGTATTTTCTTGAACTATTTTAGCTATTTCTGCATTGGTGTATTTATCTGTTACTCTACAATCTACCACAAAATTTAACTCTGAAGGCACTACATTGTGTTGATTTCCTGCACTGATTTGTGAAACCGTTAGTTTTACTTTTCCTAAAGCTTCTGATACTTTAGGGAATTCATACGCATTCAGCCACTCTAAATCTTTTAACACCTTAAAAATTGGGTTTTGATGATTGGGAATGTGGGCTGCATGCCCTGGTGTTCCTTCTACCTTTCCGTCAAAAACCACCAATCCTTTTTCTGCAATCGCTAAATCTAACAACGTAGGTTCTCCTACAATAGCCACATCAATTTTGGGCATGATGGATTGCATGTACGCAATTCCATGCTCTCCAGAAATTTCTTCTTCTGCCGTAGCCGCCATAACAAAATTGTATTTTAAGTCTTTTCTATCGTAGAAATACAAAAAAGCAGACAACAAACCTACTAAACAACCTCCTGCATCGTTAGCTCCCAAACCGTACAACTTACCTCCTTCTATCTTGGCTTCAAAAGGATTACGGGTATATGCTTGATTGGGTTTTACTGTATCGTGATGCGAGTTTAATAAAATGGTAGGTTTACACTCATCAAAATACTTGTTTACCGCCCAAACATTGTGTAAATCTCGTTTTACAACAACACCTTTTTCCGTTAACCACTCTATTAACAACACTGCCGTAGGATCTTCTTCTTTAGAAAAAGATTGAGTTTCTATTAGTGTTTGCAACAGCTCTAAAGCTTCTTTTTGTAGTTTTTCAATCATTCTATTTTGGTTCGTAGTTTTGGATTCTTAATTTTTTAGTCAGTATGTTTTATAAAGTAATACATCCTCTACCAACCAAAAACGATCAACAAATAACTAAAGTATTAGCGTTGTAAACAATTGTTCTTTATTTTTAAT
>CALHCC010000072.1 GCA_937930675.1 uncultured Flavobacteriaceae bacterium | reverse complement strand
CCTATTTTTTTTTAAAAGGTAATAAGGAACCTTTGTGGGCAATGAGGGATTCGAACCCCCGACCCCCTCGGTGTAAACGAGGTGCTCTGAACCAACTGAGCTAATTGCCCTTAGCGGATGCAAATATAACACTTATATTAACATTCACAACACAGAGTCTAATATTTTTACAATAATTTAGCATCTAAATTACCCGCATACTCTCGTAGCTGCTTTACCTCTTCACTTTTGTCTTTCGTAACCAGCATGATACAGTCCTCTGACTCTATTAACACAATATGATCGATTCCTCTAGTGGCAAAAACAGGTTTAGAAGCCAAAGCATAAGAATTGACTATATTCTCTCCTTTAATCATCTTAAAAAGATCATCATTCTGAAAATCCTTAGCATATCCTATTAACGAATCAAAAGAACCTAAATCCGTCCATATAAAATTAGATTTCACCATTTTGATGATATTTGATTTTTCTAAAACAGCAAAATCAATACTATCTTCTGGTATTTTTTCCATATCCTCTTTTAGAATTAAACCTTCATTACTATTTTTAAATGCAGTATAAGAGGCCTCATAAATAGCAGGTTGGTATTTTTTTAATTCTTCTAAAAACACCGAAGCTTTAAAACAAAACATTCCGCTATTCCAACAAAAATTACCGGATCGGATATATTTAATAGCTAAATCTTGATTAGGTTTTTCTCGGAACGATTTTACATCTTCACCATCATACTCTATATACCCATAACCTGTCTCAGGTTTTAAAGGTTGAATACCAAATGTTACGATACTTCCTTGTTTTGCTAAATCTATAGCTTTTTGCACCGAAACTTCATATTCTTTTTCATCTCGAATCATATGATCCGAAGGCGTTATAAACATCACATCGTCTGGAGCTAAACTAAAAGCTGCCAAAGCAATGGCAGGAGCAGTATTCCTACCCACAGGCTCTACTACTTTTTTTTGTACTTGAAGCTCTAAATCCTGAAACTGTTCTTCTGCAATTTTTAATTGAGTCTCATTCGTCACCAACATATAATCATCTACCATATTTTGATTTCGTAAAACTGTATATTGAAACAATGATTTTCCTTCAAAAATCTTTAAAAATTGTTTGGGACTCGATTTTCTCGAAATTGGCCATAAACGCGATCCTACCCCTCCACTTAAAACAACATTAATTACTTTACTCATCACTACAACTTATTATATATTTTATACCAATTGATAAATTTCTTCACTCCTTTTTCTATTGGAGTACTAGGTTGGTACTTATAATCTTTTATTAAATCGGTTACATCTGCCCAGGTTTTTGCTACATCTCCAGGCTGCATATCCATCATTATTTTTTTTGCTTTCTTCCCTAAATTTTTCTCAATATTCGCAATATAATCTGTTAATTTAACAGAATTATTATTTCCTATATTGTATACTTTGTATAGCTCTTGGTTTTGTTTTCTAGTCTCTGTTTCCCCTTCAATAATTCGCATCACTCCTTCTACAATATCCCCTACATAGGTAAAATCTCTTTCCATATTCCCATGATTAAACACTTTAATAGGTTCATCATTTCTAATTCCTTCTGCAAACAAATAAGCAGCCATATCGGGTCTTCCCCAAGGGCCGTAAACCGTAAAAAAACGTAAACCTGTAGTTGCAAAACCAAACAAATGTGAATAGGTATGAGCCATTAATTCATTACTCTTTTTAGAAGCCGCATACAAACTAATAGGAGTATCTACGGTATCTTGTGTAGAAAAAGGAATTTTTGAATTTAAGCCATATACACTAGAGCTACTCGCATATACCAAATGCTTTACTTCGTTATTTCTACAAGCTTCTAACAAATTAACATAGCCTACAATATTACTATCTACATAAGCTTGCGGATTTTCTATACTATACCTTACTCCTGCTTGAGCTGCTAGATTACAAACAACTTCAAATTTTTCTTGTTCAAATAAAGTATCAATGCCTTTTTTATCTTCTAAATTTATTCTTAAAAAAGAAAATTTATCATAAATCTTAGAGTCTGTATTGCTTCCAAATTCAGCAGCTTCTATCTTAGAAACACCTAAATCTTCCAGTCTTGCAAACTTTAAGTTTACATCGTAATAATCATTGATATTATCAACACCAACAACCTCGTGTCCTCTAGTTAATAATAACTTAGATAAGTGATAACCTATAAACCCTGCTGCTCCTGTAACTAATACTTTCATTTAAAAAAAATGTGTTTTCTTTTTGTTTTCTTGACAAATATATCATTTTATCTATCAGTTGACTCGTCCAATTTCTTTTTCTCAACTAAATAATCTGCCACAACAAACGTACTTCCTCCTACAAAAATCACATCCTCAGACTCTGCTTTTTGCAAAGCTGTATGTACAGCACTTGCAACAGTAACATAACTTTCTCCTTTTAAACCAAGTTCTAAAGAAGTTTTTTGTAAAGTTTCTTGAGATAAACCTCTTTCTATGGAAGGCTTAGTAAAGTAATATTTAGCATCTGTTGGAAAAAGTGGTAATACTGAGTTTAAATCTTTATCATTTACAACTCCTAAAACAATATGTAATGTTTTATAATTTTCCGACAATAATTGATCGATTACCAAAGCAACTCCCTCTTTATTATGACCTGTATCACAAATAATTTTAGGGTTTTCTTGAATAATTTGATATCTACCTAACAAACCTGTATTCCTTATCACCTTTTTCAGCCCTTTATTGATAGAATTCTCAGCAATCTGAACATCTAATTCTTTTAATATTTGAATGGCTTTATAAGCCGTCTTTATATTTTTACTTTGATAGTTCCCTTTTAAATCAGAAGTATACGACAAATCTTCTAATTCAAAAGCCTTAAACAATACTGCGTTTTTATCAATTGCTGTTGTTTGAAATACTGGAAAAGTTTCTGGATGATATTCCCCAATTACCACTGGAATATTTTCTTTTATAATACCTGCTTTTTCAGCAGCTATCAGTGGTAAAGTATCTCCTAAAAACTGCGTATGATCTAAACCTATGTTTGTAATTACAGAAACTAACGGTAAGACTACATTGGTAGAATCCAATCGTCCTCCTAATCCTGTTTCTAAAACCACATAATCCACCTTAGTATTTTTGAAATAAGCTAAAGATAAACCAACGGTCATTTCAAAAAAAGATAAAGAATTTACTTCAAAAAAAGATTGGTGTTTTTTTACAAAATCAACCACATAATCTTTAGAAATTTCTTTTCCATTAATTTTGATTCGCTCCCTAAAATCTATCAGATGCGGAGAAGTATACAAACCTACCTTATAACCTTCTTCTTGCAAGATGGAAGCCAACATATGACTGGTAGAGCCTTTTCCATTGGTTCCTGCTACATGAATTATCTTTAGCTCTTTTTCTGGATTTTCTAAATAACCCATCAATAAAAGGGTGTTTGATAGATCTTTTTTATAAGCTTTTGCTCCTTGTTTTTGATACATGGGCAACTGATGAAACAACCAGTTTAAAGTTTCTTGATAATCCATAATTATTCCGAAAGAATAAATTTATAACGTATAAATCCTATTTGTTTTACAGGAGCGTTTCCATCCGCATTCCACTTGGTCGCTAAGGCTGCCTTTTTCGCAGGTGCTAACAAACAAGGACTATTATTGGTAGTTCCTTTTACTCCAGAGACTGCCTTTATTACATTTCCTTTATTGTCTACTTCTATTCGTACCACCACAACTCCCTCTTCATTACAATTAGGCTTTTTCTTAGGTTTAGACAGTGCTTTTCTTCCTTTTAACAAATAATTCCCTTGTCCTCCAGAACCATTATTTCCGTAGTAATGTTTACTACTTGGATCTCCAGTCACCGCTCCTTTTACTCCTTCCACAGTATCATCTCCTTCACTCTCTGCCGTTTGTCCTTCGCTTTTCTTACCAAACAAATTGTTTAAAACATTCTGAGTTTTTTTTGTTGGTTTCGGAGGCGTAATTATTTCTTCTTTTTGTGTTTTTACGTTCTCTTTTTTCTTTTCAATCAACTTAGGCAGTATCTTTTCAACTTCTTTTTTTTCTTCAACTACAGGAGCTTCTTCTACATCTTGCGTTACTACCTTTTCTTGTATAACATCTGTTTGATTTGTTGGTTTTGATTCTTGAGGTGATGGAGTTTCTGGATCACTAGAAGCGATTGTTTTGTTAAGTTTAGGCTCTCCTGAACCTACCTCAGAAGTTCCAAAGTTAATAGCAATTCCATATTCTTCTGGAGTTTCTATAGATTTTAAACCACATATAAAGAGTATAAAAATCAAAAAAGACATCAATATAAGAGTAATGAATGCTGATTTTCTTTGATATGTAGTTTTTAATACCACCATGCTATTGACCTTTAACCGCTAAAATCATTTTAATTTTATTACGATTTGCAATATCAATAACACTCATAATATTTTTATAAGCAGATTCATGATCTCCTCGAATCACTAA
>CALHCC010000071.1 GCA_937930675.1 uncultured Flavobacteriaceae bacterium | reverse complement strand
GTGGTAAAAGATTTAACCCGAAAAGTATTTAAAGTACTGAATGAAAGTAACGGAAAAGCATTGAATTACAAACAAATTGCTGCCAAATTAGGTTTAGAAGATCATGCTAGTAAGCAACAATTATTGCTAAAATTAGAAGAGTTAAAAGCACAAAAAAAAGTAAAAGAAGAGGATAGAGGTAAGTATATATTAGATGCTACTAAAAATTATCACATAGGTACCTTAGATGTTACCAGTTCTGGAAATGCTTATTTTATTTGTGACGATTTTGAAACCGATGCCTTTATTAATAAAAACAGTATTGGTGGAGGTTTAAATGGAGATACTGTTAAAGCTTACATCTACAAACGTAAACAACGTAATAAATTAGAAGGAGAAGTTGTAGAAATTATAGAACGTAAAAAAACAAGTTTTGTAGGAACATTGCAATTAAGTGCTCGTTTTGGTTTTGTGGTGGCTGATGATAGAGGAATGCCTAATGATATTTTTATTCCAAAAGATAAAATAGGAGAGGCTTTGGATGGTGATAAAGTAGTGGCAGAAATTACGGATTGGCCTTCGGATTCTAAAAACCCTTATGGAATTATTACACGAGTTTTAGGAAAAGCAGGAGAACACAACACAGAAATTCATGCTATTTTAGCCGATTATGATTTGCCTTACGAATTTCCTACAGAAGTAGAAACTGCTGCTAAGGAATTAGACATTACCATTACAGAACAAGAAATAGCCAAGCGTAGAGATATGCGAGATGTATTAACATTTACCATTGATCCTAAAGATGCCAAAGATTTTGATGATGCTTTGTCTTTTCAAAAATTAGAAAACGGAAATTACGAAATAGGAATTCACATTGCCGATGTTTCTCATTACGTACAAGAAAGTTCTATTTTAGATGAAGAAGCATACAACCGTGCTACTTCTGTTTATTTGGTAGATAGAGTAGTACCTATGTTGCCAGAAATGTTATCTAACGGGGTATGTTCTTTACGACCCGAAGAAGAAAAGTTAACATTTTCTGCCGTGTTTGAGTTAAACGATAAAGCAGAAATTAAAAAAGAATGGTACGGTAGAACGGTTACGTATTCCGACAAACGTTTTGCCTATGAAGAAGCACAAGTTGTAATAGAATCTTGTACTGAGAGTTTAGATGTTAGTATTGAGAATAGAGATTCAAAAAGTATAGATGAAAATTCTGTTGTTAAAGAATCACCAATCACCAACCAACAACCAGTAACTATTCCAGCAGAAATATCGTTAACAGGAGAGGAGTACAAAGTAGATGTAAACATTACCAATGCTATTTTAAAAATGGACGAATTGGCAAAAATAATGCGTGGTAAACGTATGAAATCTGGTGCTTTGGCTTTTGATAAAATTGAAACAAAATTTAATTTAGATGGAGAAGCAAATCCGATAGGTGTATTTTTTAAAGAATCTAAAGATGCTAATAAATTAATAGAAGAATTTATGTTATTAGCCAATAGAAAAGTAGCAGAATTTGTAGGAAAAACAAAATCGGGTCAAGCTAAAAAAACATTTATTTACCGTGTGCACGATGAACCTAATACAGATAAATTAGAAGCATTAAGCAATTTGGTTCAAAAATTTGGATATGGTATCGATACCAAATCAAGAATGTCAACATCAAAATCGTTAAATAAATTGTTGAGCGATGTTCATGGAAAAGCAGAATCTAATATGGTAGAAACCTTAACCATTAGATCTATGAGTAAAGCAGAATATACCACAGAAAATATTGGTCATTACGGATTGGCTTTTGACTATTACAGTCATTTTACATCTCCTATTCGTAGGTATCCTGATGTTATGGCACATAGATTGTTACAACATTATTTAGACAAAGGAAAATCGGTTTCTGCAGAAGACTTTGAAGAAAAATGTGGACATTCTTCCGAAATGGAAATGTTAGCCTCTAAAGCAGAAAGAGATTCTATTAAGTATATGCAAATAAAGTATATGCAAAATTTTACAGGTCAAGCTTTTAAAGGAGTGATTTCTGGAGTAACAGAATGGGGTATTTATGTAGAAGTGTTAGAAAACAAATGTGAGGGAATGGTAAGAACAAGAGATATTACCAGCGATCATTTTGTGTTTGACCAAGATGAATATGCGTTGGTAGGACGTAAACATGGTGAAATGTATAGACTAGGAGATGAGGTTTGGATTAAAGTAAAACAAGCAGATTTAGAACGTAAACATTTAGATTTTTATTTAATAGAAGAGTAACTAAAAATATTTACTTGTTAACAGGGTAAGTTACTAGTACTTTATACGTTTAAAGAAATCCATTAAACATATTAAGATTAAACAAATTATGAAAAATATTTTTTTACTACTATTTGTAGTATCGCAATTTACGTTTGCACAAGATTTAGTTAGAAATTTAAAACCTTTTAAAAGTATTACTATTAACAGTGCTATGGAGGTAGAGTTAATTTTAGCCAATGGATTTAAAGTAGAGGTAACAGGAAAAGATGTAGATAAATTATCTGTAACTACTAGAGGAAAAGAATTAAAACTTTCTACTGCTCTTAAAAAGAAATTTAAAAGCGATTTAAAAGTTAAGATTTATTACTCAGAAGGATTACGAAATATAAAATTAGCAAACAATGTGGTGTTTACTTCTAAAGAACCTATTGTAGAGAAATTTTTAGAGTTTGAAGCTATTAACAACGTTAAAGCTAATTTAACGGTTCAAACAAAATATTTTGTATCTAGATTAGACTTAGGTAGTAATTTGCTTTTAAAAGGCTTTGCTGATGATCAAAAAATAAAAGTAAACACTAAAAGTTTTTACGATGCATTTAATTTTAAAACTAAAAAAAGTACGGTAGAAGTAAAAGCAGGAAATGCAGCAGTTTTTGTTTCAGAATTTTTAGATGCAAGTGCAAAGTTAAAAGGAGAAATAATATACATGGGAGATCCGTTTTCTGTAAACGAAAAAACATTTTTAGGAAAAGTAATCCATAAAAAAAAGTAATCTTTTTATAAGATGTAAATTACTATCTTTGTTTTACTTTAAAAAGAGAACTTATCATGAATACTTTAAATATTACTTTAGGATTTGTAGGACCAGGGCAATGGGTAATTATTGCAGTAATTGTTTTGTTATTGTTTGGAGGTCGTAAAATTCCAGAGTTAATGAAAGGGTTAGGTGGCGGAATTAAAGAATTTAAAAAAGCGACTCAAGAAGACGAAGAGGATAAAAAAATACAAGAAGAGAAAAAATAAGTTTCACTTTTAAAATACATAAACTACCTATTCTGAAAAGAGTAGGTTTTTTTATACTTATGAATTTAATAGAAATTATAAAAAAATCTGTTTTAGATTTAAAAGGTTACTGGAACATTGCTATTTTATCTTCTTTGTTATTAGGCTTATTGCCTACCACTATTCAATATCATAAAATAATAGGATTATTATTCATATTGGTATTTTCTGGAGCTTTAAGAGCTGGTATTTGTAAAATAGCTTTATTAGCTACTCAAAAACAACAAGCTACCTTAGGTCATATTTTCGAAGGATTTAAATTTTTTAAAAATGCAATGGGGGTTTTTTTACTTTCACTTGTTTTTATAGCGTTAGGAATTCTATTATTTATTATTCCTGGAATTATAATTATGGTGTGGTTGTCTCAGTCCTTTTTTATTTTGGTAGAAAATCCGGAATTGGAGCCTATGGATGTGTTTAAAAAGAGTAAAGAATTAATTAAAGGGTATGAATTAAAGTTTTTTACATTACTCATCACTTTTACATTAATTACATTAGTATTAGCATTCAGTAAACTAATTATTTTATCTTTTCTAATAGCTCCTATTCAATACGTAGCATTTGCAAATTTTTATCAGTATTTAAAAGAAAAATAGCTAACCTATTATACATTTTTTAAGAGGTATAAAAGATAGTTTTAATATTAAAATTTTGATTTTTAATACTATTTTTTCACAACTGTTTTAAAAATTATTCAAATTAGTAAGGGATCACCAAAATGTATCACCAATATAATTCATTATGTGTTTGATTTTATTTTAAGTCAAATGGATGATAAGTTAGATTGATTAATTTTTTATAAAAAATAATGCGGAAGTTAAACTGTATTTTACTTTTATTGATAAATAGTAATTTGTTTTCACAAATATCTATTGGTTTTATTGATAATTTTTCGGGAGTACAAAGTGTAATTTACAATCCTTCTGCTATTGCAGATTCTTTTTACAAAACAGATATTAATATTGTTTCTGGAAATTTAAATTTAGGAACAGATGCTGTTCGTTTTAATTATTTAGAAGCCTTAGGAGATGTAAATTTTAGAGGAGATGGATTTAGAGATTTTAATGATTATATTATAGAAAGAGATTTTTCTAAAAATTCAAATTATTATACGGGTAATCTTATTTTAGGGCCTTCTTTTTTAATGAATTTAAACAGAAAAACAACCATAGCATTTACATCGTCTGTAAGAGCTTACAGTAGTTTTTTTAATGTAAGTGATGTTATTTATGATAGAATAGATAGAGACGTATATACAAACGATCCAGAAAGATTGTTAACAGATAATTTTGATGGAATAGGGGGGAGCGGAAATATTGTTTCGTGGGCAGAATTAGGATTTACCTATGCAAGTGTGTTAATTCATAAAAAAGACAAATTATTAAAATACGGATTAACCTTAAAATTTTTAAGAGGAATTAGAGCCTTTTCTGCTTCTATAGAAAATTTTAGTGCAACGGTTAATAGAGCTACTAATTTATTAGATACCAATGCTGATATTCGTGGAAATTTTGATATTTCATCTTCTGTTGAAGGTACTAACTATGGACAATCTTTAGATATTGGTTTTGTTTACGAAAAAAGAAATAAAACCTTGCCTTATTATTTAAAAGATAGGGAAGGACTGTATTATAGCAAAGCACCTTATCAGTACAAATTAGCAGCTTCTATTACAGATATTGGTTTTTTATCTTTTAACAATACCAGAACGAATAGTACAAATATAGACGTAAACATTCCAAACGAATTATTTGATATTGATGATTATTTAGTATTAACTTCTAATGATACAGAAAAAATAACGTATAAACTGCCTACTACGGTTCATTTAAATGTAGATTACAATATAAAACCCCATTGGTTTGTAAATGCTAATATAGATGTGTTTTTGTTATCTAATCAAAATATAAGAAACATAAAATCGATTTCAAATATAACGGTTTCTGCTCGTTACGAATCTCAACATTTTTCCACTTTTCTACCAATGAGTATTAATAGATTTGGAATTTTTACTTCTGGAATAGGGTTTAGAACAGGTTATTTCTTTTTAGGGAGTTCTTCTCTTTTTACCAATCTAACCGATTCTTCCAAAGAATTTAATTTATTTTTAGGATTTAAGATTCCTATTTACCATAAAAAAGTTATTTATGAATATAAAAATAGTTTTAGACATTATACTCGTGAATAAAGGGGAAAATTCAAATTATAAACGCAACTTTAACATGATTTTTAATTTATTCCTCTTTGTCAACTTATGATAAGATTTTGTAAAGAAAAAATTATATTGAGTTGTTCTATTATCATCCTATGATTAGTGAACTCTTTTCCATTATCATAGGTAATAGTATAAAAATGTGCGTTTATTTATTGAATATAAGAATCAAAAAAGGCAGAACTAAAAAGTATCTGCCTTTTTTTAATAATTATTAAAGAATAATTTTAATTACTCTTTAATTGTTTTATGATTTAAAGCCAAACCACCTAAAGTGAATAATAAACCAAGATGTGTTATTAAAGTAACCCAAGTAACATTATTATTTCCACTCATATCTTTAAACCCAGCAGGCAACCATACCATTACTATTGCTACTAATAAAATTAGAGTTAATACTGTATAGGCTTCAAATAATTTTTTACCAATTACTACTAAAATACCAGCAATTAATTCTGTTATTGCTAAACCTATAGTTAATATTGTAGCAATAATTCCCGTTACACCAAAGACACTTCCTACAAAATTAGTAGCACCTTCAAGCCCAGGTCCTCCTAAAAAATTCGGGATAAATTTTTCCAATCCTCCCCAAATAAAGATAATTCCAATTCCAATTCTAATTAGTACATTTCCATTCATTATATTATAAATTTATATAGTTAGTTAAACGTTAGAATCGTTAAAATTATACTTTACTTACAAAGTAGAACTACTTTACCATAAAAAAGTTCTTAAAGAATATAAAAATAGTTTTAACCATTACGGTCGTAAATAGTGTTAAACTAAAAAAGACAGAACTCATAGAGTCTGTCTTTTTTAGTTAATAAGAGTTTTTTAAAATATGTTTATTTGTTTTCATTTATTTTATCAGCAGCTACCAAACTAGTGACCATATCGTTTAACATACTACTAGCAGCATTAGGATTGTTAGGTAATAAAATTAAATTACTCTTACTTTCAGATCCTATAGATTGTAAGGTATCGTAATGTTGTGTAATTACAATTAGGGCAGAAGCTTCTTGACTGTTAATGCCTGCTTTGTTTAACGTTTCTACAGATTCTTCTAAACCTCTAGCAATTTCTCTTCGTTGATCTGCAATTCCCTTTCCTTGTAAGCGTTTACTCTCTGCTTCTCCTTTGGCTTTTTCTACAATGGCAATACGTTGTGCATCTCCTTCAAATTGTGCAGCAATTTTTTCTCTTTCTGCAGCATTAATTCTATTCATGGCTTCTTTTACTTGTGCATCCGGATCGATGTCTGTTACCAAAGCTTTTACAATGTCATATCCGTAATTTAACATAGCATCTTTCAATTCTCTTTGTATGGCTAAAGCTATGTCATCTTTTTTCTCAAAAACGTCGTCTAAACGCATTTTAGGTACTTCTGCACGTACTACATCAAAAATATAAGCGGTTATCTGATCGTGTGGGTTTTGAAGCTTGTAAAATGCATCTTCTACTTTTTCTCTTAAGATTTGAAATTGTACAGAAATTTTCATCTGCACAAAAACATCATCTTTGGTTTTGGTTTCTACCAATACATCTAATTGTTGAATTTTTAAACTGACTCTTCCAGAAATTTTATCAATAACAGGAATTTTAAAATGCAGACCTGCTTGTCTTATTCCAATAAATTTTCCAAATCGTTCTATAATAACAGTCGTTTGTTGTTTTACAGTAAATACACCTAATGCTACAACAATTACAAGAGGTACAATAAAAATAATATTATTCATGATGTTTTTATTTTAAAGATACATTATTTTAAAACACAAAAGCTCTAAGAATTAACTTAGAGCTTTTGTAAAGTGAATTTTATAAAATTTAAGAAGCGATGTTTTTAATAGCATACTTAATTCTATGAATGGTGTTTTCTTTACCAATCATTTCAATAATATCAAATAGGTGAGGACCTTTCATGGCACCTACAATACTTAAGCGTAAAGGTTGCATTACTTTTCCAAAACCTAACTCGTTACTAGTAATAAATTCTTTTACGGTGGTCTCAATATTTGTGCTGTTAAAATCGTTTATGTTAGCAATTACATCGGCAACCTGTTCCATAAGTGGAGACGTTGTTTCCTTCCATTGTTTTTTGGCAGCTTTGGCATCAAATGCTGTAGGGTTTTCAAAATAGTAATTGGAAAGTTCCCATAAATCTTTGGTAAAAACAGCACGCTCTTTAACAGCATCAATTACTTTAGAAATATAAGCATCATCAAACCCATTCAGTTTTTCAGAAAATAATGATTTAAATTCTGCTAACAATTTATCAGTAGAAGCAGCTTGTAAATATTGTTGGTTAAACCATTTGGTTTTGTCAGGGCTAAATTTTGCTCCAGATTTAGAAACACGTTCTATACTAAATTCCTTACACAATTCTTCTAAAGAGAAAATTTCTTGTTCCGTTCCAGGATTCCATCCCAATAAAGCTAACATGTTTATAAAAGCATCGTTAAAATAACCATCCTCTCTATAACCTCTAGAAACTTCATTTGTTTTTTCATTGGTATAATTTAACGGAAACACAGGAAACCCTAATTTATCTCCATCACGTTTGCTTAATTTTCCTTTACCTACAGGTTTTAATATCAAAGGTAAATGTGCAAATTTTGGAGCTACCCATCCAAATGCTTCGTATAATAAGGAATGGAGTGGTAGCGATGGCAACCACTCTTCACCACGAATTACATGGCTAATTTTCATTAAATGATCGTCTACTATATTGGCCAAATGGTAGGTTGGCATTCCGTCCGATTTAAACAAAATTTTATCGTCTAAGGTATTGGTATCAATTACAATTTCACCACGAATCATATCGTCTAAAATTAGTTTTTGATCCTTTGGAGTTTTAAAACGTATTACATATTTTTCTCCATAAGCCAATTTGGTTGCTACTTCTTCTTTAGATAAATTAATAGAATTGTTTAATGTTTCACGTGAAACATTGTTATAAACAAAAACAGTTTTATTACTTTCTGCATCGCTTCTTAAAGCATCTAATTCTTCGGCAGTATCAAATGCATAGTAAGCTTGGTTGCTTGCTATTAAAGCATCTGCATATTTTTTATACAATTCTTTTCTTTCAGATTGTCTGTAAGGACCAAATTGTTCGTTTTTTTCTGGACCCTCATCAAAAGGAATTCCGCACCACGCTAAGGCTTCTGTAATATAACTTTCTGCATTGGCAACGTATCTGGTTTGGTCTGTATCTTCAATTCTTAACACAAAAGTTCCGTTGTGTTTTTTGGCAAATAAATAATTAAACAATGCGGTTCTTACACCTCCAATATGTAATGGTCCTGTAGGACTAGGAGCAAAGCGTACACGTACATTTTCCATGTTAACTAATTTTGTTTTAATTCTTAGGCAAATATAAGTTATCTACTGTTTTTAGTAAGATTTATAGTTGTTTTATTATTAAAATGCTAATTTCTAATTTACTACCTTTGCAAATCAAATTTTTAAGATGATAGATTTTACGTATGAAACTGATTTTGAATTAGTTAATATAGATAATTACAGTCAATGGATTCAAAATACCTTAACAGAAGAAGGTTTTGAAGAAGGAGATATTAATTATATTTTTTGTGATGATGAATACCTACATAAATTAAATGTAGAATTTTTAAAGCACGATACGCTAACAGATATTATTAGTTTTGATTACACGATGGGAAAATTAGTATCTGGAGATATTTTTATTTCGATAGAAAGAGTAAAAGAAAATGCTAGTGATTTAGCTATTGATTTTAACGATGAATTAAAACGTGTGATGATTCATGGAATTTTGCATTACTGCGGCTACAAAGATAAAAATGCAGAAGATGTAAAAGTAATGCGTAGTAAAGAAGATTATTATATAATAAAAAAATAAAGTAGTTCCACGTGGAACTGTTTGTAAAAATAGTAGAAATATGAGTTTGTTTACAGATACGTACGATGTAATTGTTGTTGGAGGAGGGCATGCCGGATCCGAAGCAGCAGCAGCAGCAGCAAATATGGGAGCTAAAACATTGTTAGTAACCATGAGTTTGCAAAACATTGCACAAATGAGTTGCAACCCTGCTATGGGAGGAATTGCAAAGGGACAAATTGTAAGAGAAATTGATGCTTTAGGTGGATATAGCGGAATTGTTACAGATAAAACAGCTATTCAATTTAAAATGTTAAACAAATCTAAGGGACCTGCTATGTGGAGTCCCAGAGCTCAGTCTGATAGGATGCGTTTCGCAGAAGAGTGGAGAAACCAGTTAGAACAAACAGATAACTTAGACTTTTATCAGGATATGATTAAAGGTTTGATTATTGAAGATGGAAAAATTAAAGGAGTAAGAACTACTTTAGATTTTGATATTAAAGCAAAATCTGTAATTATTACCGCAGGTACTTTTTTAAATGGATTGATTCATATTGGAGAAAAATCTTTTGGAGGAGGAAGATCGGGAGAAAGAGCTTCTACAGGAATTACAGAAGATTTGGTAAGAGTAGGGTTTGAAGCGGGTAGAATGAAAACAGGAACTCCGCCAAGAGTAGACGCTAGATCGTTAGATTTTTCTAAAATGATAGAACAACCAGGAGACGAAAATCCTGAAAAATTCTCGTATTTAAAATCTACGCAACCTTTAAAAGAACAGCGTTCTTGTTACATGAGTTATACCTCTCAAGAAGTGCACGATTTGTTGCGTTCTGGTTTTGATCGTTCTCCTATGTTTAATGGTAGAATACAATCTACAGGGCCTAGATATTGTCCTTCTATAGAAGATAAAATAGATCGTTTTGCAAGTAAAGATAAACATCAAATTTTTGTAGAACCCGAAGGATGGAATACCGTAGAAATTTATGTAAACGGATTTTCTACGTCTTTGCCAGAAGACGTTCAAGACAAAGCTTTACGTAAAGTAGCAGGTTTTGAAAATGTAAAGTTTTTACGTTATGGTTATGCGATAGAATACGATTATTTTCCACCTACACAATTAACACATTCTTTAGAAACAAAGTTGGTAAAGAATTTGTTTTTTGCAGGTCAAATAAATGGTACTACAGGGTACGAAGAAGCGGGAGCACAAGGTTTAATGGCAGGAATAAATGCAGCTCTTAAAGTACAAAACAAACCTCCATTTATTTTAAAGCGGGACGAAGCTTATATTGGTGTTTTAATAGACGATTTAATTACCAAGGGAACAGAAGAACCTTACAGAATGTTTACCTCTAGGGCAGAGTACAGAACCTTGCTACGTCAAGACAATGCAGATATTAGATTAACACCTATTGCTCATAAAATAGGATTGGCTTCTGATGAACGTTTGGAAAGAGTAAAAGAAAAGGTAAAGAAATCTGACTTATTGGTTGAGTTTTTAGAACAAACAAGTATCAAACCAAACGATGTGAATGCTATTTTAGAAGCAAAAGGATCTGCTCCTGTAAAGCAATCTTTAAAAATGTATAAAATAGCTTCTCGTCCTCAAATAGATTTTGCTGATGTGGTTCAGTTTCCTGGTGTTGCAGAATTTATAGAAGAACACAATATAGATGCTGAAATTTTAGAACAAGCAGAAGTAAAAGTAAAGTATGCAGGATACATTGCTAAAGAAAAAAACAACGCAGATAAATTACAACGTTTAGAAAACATAGCAATTCCTAAGAATTTTGACTATTACAAAGTAAAATCTTTGTCTACAGAGGCACAACAAAAGTTAACTAAAATTCAGCCAGTAACCATATCGCAAGCAAGTAGAATTAGCGGTGTATCTCCGTCTGATGTTTCTGTATTATTGGTATATATGGGTAGATAATACTATAAAGTTCCACGTGGAACGATTTAAAAAGAGGAAAATTATTGAACGATTTTCCTCTTTTTTAGTTTAAAAAATTTCATCAAAAAATAAATAAAGTAAAACGATAGTAAGTTTCAAATACTATCTTTGAAATACTATTTAAGGTGAGTTCTATTTAAAAATATAAAATTTAAAGATTGTTATTTCGAGTGATTTTCAATAGAAAGTTGTATTGAGAAAAACAATTCTGAAGTAGAAAAACAGGTTCTCAATATAAATTCTTACAGAATTTTATTCGAACGGATCTATTTTTTAAAGTAGAACTAATGTTATTTAGCTTAAACAGATACAAAATGGCTTTAGAATCTTATTTAAAAACCAAAGATTACAGTGTTTCAAAAGAAAGTTTTGAGCTGTTGTTAGATGATAGAATTGATTTGTTAATTACCAATCCTAGACCTAAAAAGGAAGATTTAGCGAACTACTACGAGAGTGAAGAATATATCTCTCACACAGATCGTCAAAAAACAATCACAGATTTTATTTACAATAAGGTTAAAAAATATACCTTAACTAAAAAGTTAGGATTAATTAATTCTTTTCCTTTAGAAAACAAAACACTATTAGATATTGGTTGTGGAACAGGCGATTTTTTAAATACATGTCAACAAGCAGGGTGGAAGGTAACAGGAATAGAACCTAGCAAAAAAGCCAGAGAAAAAGCAGAAGAAAAATTAAATAAAAACACGTATATCTATTCTGATGTTCATGCTTTTTTTGAAGATGATTTTGCCAACCAAGAAAAAAATATAAATTTTAAAGAGAGTTACAAGCATACCAAACTCTATCATCATAACGAGTATGAAACAAAAAATGTAGAAAATGAGGTTTTAAAGTTTGATGAAGAAAAGAATTTTAAAGAAGAAAATCCATATCAATTTGATGTAATTACATTGTGGCATGTTTTAGAACATGTACACGATTTAGATATGTACATTTACAGATTAAAACAATTATTAAAGCCAAATGGAATTTTGATTATAGCCGTTCCAAATTTTAAAAGTTACGATGCAGAACATTACAAACAATTTTGGGCAGCTTATGACGTACCTAGACACTTATGGCATTTTTCTCAAACGGCTATTCATAGACTTTTTTCTACAGAATTGTTAAAAGTAGTACAAACCCTTCCTATGAAATTTGATGCTTTTTATGTTTCTTTATTAAGTGAACAATACAAAACAGGAAAGAAAAATTTTATAAAAGCTTTTGTAAACGGAATTAAATCTAACAAATCAGCTAAAAAAACAGGAGAATACTCTTCTTTAATTTATGTGCTTAAAAATATGAAGAATGATATATAAGTTTTAAAAAATAATTATCTTTTAATGTGTTAAAGTTCGAAATAAGAAAATGAATAGGTTTTAAACAATTAAAAAATGAATTACTTACTTGTAGTTCGCTGTTTTTTAAAAAAGGCTTAAAAAAGCTTAAAAAAAGCCTATTAGTATTGTTAAAATCAATAAATAAATAGATTAACTATAAAATTTATTGATAATAACTGTTTCTTAAAAATAAACTCTAAAACTAAGGTTAGGAGAAA
>CALHCC010000070.1 GCA_937930675.1 uncultured Flavobacteriaceae bacterium | reverse complement strand
GAATTTAGGGTATAAATTTAACGAATTTTGTACGTTAGAAAGCTACGTAAACCATAGTAATATTGCTTCCGCAGCTGCAAGTGGCTTTACCTTTACAGAGTTTGGATTAAAATTTAAATGGTTGTTTCTAAAAAAGCCTGTTTTTCAATTTTAATGCTTTTAGGTCACTAACTCATTTTCGATTTAGTGGCTTAATAAAAAAGAAGAGAATGAATCTAGAAAATCTTGATAAATAGTTTTATCACCTAAGCTGATATTCATCTTACCCCCTATGATTGATTATAGTACATAGCTCTTTGTGTATTAAGAACTCAATATGTCAGATTAAGTGAATTTTGTCATGATAATGAGCAAAATTTGTATCGAGAACTAACTTCAAAATTTCATATTTGTGTTTCTCCACAAACTAATCCTTTTCTCTATTTATACAATATCACATATGAACTACTCTTAAAACAAATAATGTTATAATACTCTTATATAAAGAAATATGCAATAAAATAACTAGCCACTAACAAGCAAAGTGCATTTAAAACACTTTCTGTATTGTTTTTAGATGTTTTAGATACTATGGAAATTACATACACCACTCCTGTAACTATTACACTAAAAACAATAGCAGCAACCTCTATACCCAAACTATAAAAAAGTGTAGGTAATACAATTTGTTTTTTAGAAAACACGGCATAGTAATGATGGTAAAATTTTAATCCATGCAAAGCCCCAAAAATTCCTATTACTAAAGAATAAAAAGCTCCTTTATGAAGATTCATTATTTTAAGAATCGAAGCTACTGCAATAGTTACCCAAAGAATTAAAACAATAAAATTTGTTTTGATATGAATAATATTGTAATTCACTAACAACAACGTAATAAAAACACCTAGGGTAAAAATACTGATGTTACTTAATAGGGTTTTCCAGTTTTTTAAATCTGTAGTTAACACCAAAATTAACACTAAAAGCAAATGCTTTATTGCATTTAAGTGCAGTAAATAAAAGAAACCTATTTTAAACTGATTTAGAAATACCGATACATCCATGTTAAAAAATTAAGTAGCGTAAGTTCAAAAAAAATCCTTTTATAACAAACTATAAAAGGATTCTATTTTCAGTAAATTACTATTACATTCTTGTAGGAACTTCTATTCCCAACAAAGCAAATGCAGATTTAATCGTTTTTCCTACTTGTGCAGATAATTGTGTTCTAAATATTTTAACAGCTTGGTCTTCGCAACCTAAAATATAAGAGCTTTGATAAAAAGAGTTGTATTCTTTTACTAAGTCATACGTATAATTAGCAATTAACGCAGGACTGTGGTTTTTAGAAGCCAATTGTATGGTTTCCGGATACTGTTGCAACGTTTTAACTACTGCCAATTCTTTTTCAGAAATTGTTACCTCTTGTGATTCTGTATAATCAAAATCTGCTTTTCTTAAAATAGATTGAATACGTGCGTAGGTGTATTGAATAAAAGGCCCTGTATTTCCGTTAAAATCAATCGATTCTTTAGGATCAAACAAAATACGTTTTTTAGGGTCTACTTTTAAAATATAATATTTTAAAGCTCCCATTCCTATAATTCTATACAACTCTTCTTTTTGTTCTTTTGAATACCCTTCTAACTTTCCTAATTCTTGGGAAATTTCACGAGCTGTATTCACCATTTCTACCATTAAATCATCGGCATCTACCACGGTTCCTTCTCTAGACTTCATTTTTCCTGTAGGCAAGTCTACCATTCCATAAGAAAGATGATACATATTATCTGCCCAAGCATATCCTAATTTTTTAAGAATTAAAAACAATACTTTAAAGTGATAATCTTGTTCGTTACCTACCGTATAGGTTAAGGCATTAATATCGAATTCCTGAAAACGTTGAATAGCCGTTCCAATGTCTTGTGTAATGTAAACCGAAGTTCCGTCTCCACGTAATACTAGTTTTTCATCCAAACCTTCATCTGTTAAATCTATCCAAACAGATCCGTCTTCTTTTTTGTAAAAAACACCTTTTTCTAAACCTTCTTGCACACAATCTTTTCCTAACAAATAAGTTTCACTTTCATAATAATTTTTATCAAAAGCAACTCCTAAGTTTTTGTATGATGTTTCAAACCCATCATACACCCATTGATTCATGGTCTTCCAAAGTTGTACTACCTCTTCATCTCCAGCTTCCCATTTACGCAACATTTCTTGAGCTTCTAACAATATAGGAGCTTGTTTTTTTGCTTCTTCTTCTGTTTTACCTTGAGCTATTAGGGTATTTATTTCTTCTTTATAAGCTTTATCAAAAGCTACATAATAGTTTCCTACCAATTTATCTCCCTTTAGCCCTGTAGATATTGGAGTCTCTCCCTTCCCAAATTTTTGCCAAGCCAACATACTTTTACAAATATGAATACCACGATCGTTAATAATTTGAGTTTTATACACTTTTTTTCCCGCAGCAGCTATAATTTCGGCAACAGAAAAACCTAGTAAATTATTACGAACATGCCCTAAATGCAAAGGTTTGTTAGTGTTAGGAGAAGAATATTCTACCATTACAGCTTTTTCATTGGTATCAGGAGTTTTTACTCCGTAGTTTTCTGTTTTGTATAGCTCATAAAAACTGTTTAAGAAAAAACTAGGATGAATGGAAACATTTAAAAACCCTTTCACTACATTAAAATCTGTTACTAAATCTACATTGTTTTTTAAGTATTCTCCTATTTGAGTTCCAATTTGTACAGGATTCCCCTTTACAAAACGTAAAAAAGCAAATACTACAATGGTAATATCACCAGCAAACTCTTTACGAGTTTCTTGAAATTCCACCACGGGTATTTCTGTTTCAAAAATTTCTACAAATGCTTTTTTAACGGCTATTTCTAAATGGTTTTGGATACTCATTTTTACTGTTTCTTAAATTTAGAAAGCAAAAATACTGAATAAAAAAACAAATCCTACGTTTATCTAAACGATCCTGCTTTAATATTTAGAAACTTGTGTTTTAAAGATCGATGGTTCTAAACGTTAAGTTTACTCTAGGGCTTTTTACCTTTTTAGTAGGTGGCAAACGATGTAACCAATGAGCTTGTGTTTTGCCTTTCATTAGTAACAAACTACCTTTTTCTAAGCATACAGAAATGGTTTGTTTTGTTTGTTTATGTTTAAAGACAAAATTACGGGTTGCTCCTAAACTTAAGGAAGCGATGGCTCCCTCTTTCTTCAATTCCTTTTCTGCATCGCTATGCCAAGACATGCCTTCTTCTCCATGATGATACAAGTTTAACAAACAAGAATTAAAGGTTTCTCCTGTTTTATCTTCTATTATTTTTTTTAGTTCTAAAAGCTCTTTTGTCCAGAACAAAGCAGATTTTGTGGTTTTAGAATAGGTATACTTAAAAGATTGCTCTCCGTACCAAGCTACCTTGCGTTTGGTTGTAATTTGTTTTCCGAAAATAATAGCTTGATCGTGTTCCCATTGAATATCACGTAATAGTTGTTCGAAATAATATTGGGATTTTTCAATCGTTAGAATTGCTCCATAATAAACCACATCTCCATCGAAAGGTAGAAGATTTGTAAATTCCTCTTGATTAAATAAATCCATTTTTATGATGCTATCTCCTTTATACTACTTGTTGACAATTCCCAACCAATCATTATTTTTTTTCTAACAATCCCCCACATATAACCTCCCAACATTCCTGTAGATTGAACAACTCTATGACAAGGAATTAAAAAAGCAATTGGATTTGCTCCTATAGCTGTACCTACTGCTCTAGAAGCTTTGGGTTTCTCTATATACTTTGCCATCTCTCCATAGGTAGTTAATTTTCCCTTTGGTATTTTTAATAACGTTTCCCAAATTTGAAATTGAAAATCGGTACCTTTTATATGTAATTTTACTGAACTAGCTCCTCCATCTCCTTTCTCAAAAAACTTTAATGCATCTTTTTGAAATCCATCTGTTTTCTGTGAAATTTTTGCATTAGGAAATCTTTTCCCTAATTCTAAAAAAGCAAGTCTATCATTGTCTGAAAACCCTATATAACAAATTCCTTTATATGTAGAAGCTACTAAAATAGTTCCAAACAAACTTTCTGAAAAATTATAATTTATTTCTAACGTATTGTTTACTTCTTCTTTGGTTATTCTTTCTATTGTTAGCTGTAATTTATTTTCGCATGTATCTTTAAAGAGATCTATGGATGAATATTCTACCATCTTTTTAAGATGTTGCGTACTTACAAAGCTTAAAAATGTTTTAGTAGTGACACCTGCCCAATGGATAAATGTTTTTTGGAAATAACTAGAGTTAAAACTATTACATTCTTTATTTTCCTCAAAAAGAGACAACGGTTTTTCTTTTTCTGTGACCGATGCCATAAAAAAAGTAATTTCTTTAAAGGTCAATTCTTTTTGATGTATCATTATGTACATTTTTTATCCTCTTCCAAAAATACAATTCCTTACTGTTAAAAAGATCGTATCAAATTAAAAAACTACTTACGATTTAATACAAATCTTAATTTCTATCGCCGAAAAATTCAATCAATTTAACATATCGAGTTCTAAATAT
>CALHCC010000069.1 GCA_937930675.1 uncultured Flavobacteriaceae bacterium | reverse complement strand
CAGGGAATTCTTATGATATTCGTTTTGCAGGAATTAATACTTTAAATGCGAACAATAGGACGGAGTTGTGGTATCAAACGTACAATGCAAAATTAGCAGAAACAAATAATCCAGGAGATGCAAGAGCGGCAGCAGATGCTGCACATAGACCTACGGGAGATGAGTTTAACGCTATATTTAATGCAGTAATTGACAATCCAAATTTATCAGAGGGAGCTCAAATTACAACAAGCTCTCGAGCGTATCATACAGACTTAAATTATAAATTTAAAGAACAAATAGCGTTTTTAGATGTGCAAGCAGGTGCTTCTATTCGTAAATATGTATTAGATTCTGATGGGAGAACGTTTACAGACGTAGATGATGTAATTGAGTATCGAGAATTTGGAATATATGCACAGGCACAAAAAAAATTGTTAGAAGAGAAGCTAAAATTAACAGGTTCTTTAAGATTTGATAAAGCAGATGGGTTTACAGGGACTTTTACACCAAGGCTTTCTGTTTTATACAGTTTAGATGAAGAGAAAAAACATAACATAAGAGCCTCTTTTCAAACAGGTTTTAGAAATCCAACTACGCAAGAGCAATTTGTGGGGGTGTTTTTAGGGAATGTAATTTCGTTAGGTGCTGTAGAAGGAAACCCAGAAAGATTTAATAGAACAATTAGAACTTCTACAGGAGCTCAAGTAAATTTTAATGGAACACAAGCTTATAACAATTCATATACATCAGAGTCAGTTACTGCTTTTTCAGAAGCAGTTCAAAGTGCAATACCTGTAATTATAGCAGAATCTGGAGGAACAAAAACATTAGCACAAGTTTCTCAAGAAGCAGCTGCTACAAATGTAGGATTGTTAGAACAGTCTGCGATAGAAAACGTAAAACAAGAAGAGGTTCTTTCTTACGAAATAGGATATAGAGGAAAATTAAAAGGAAATACAGAAATAGATGTGAACGGGTATTTTTTACAATATAAAAACTTAATATCTAATACGGTAGTTGTGGCTCCTTTAGTAGGGCAAGTAGTAAATAATTCTGGGATAACAGATGTGGTAAATGGAGATATTATTCCTGTAACCGTAGCGACTAATATTAACGAAACCATATCTTCATACGGATTTGGAATAGATGTACATACAAAAGTCTTTAGAACTTATAATCTAGGATTTAATTATACATACAACAAATTAGATTTTGATAAATCTGAAAATTCAGGAGTAGAAACTGCGTTTAATACTCCTGAGCATAGATTAAAGGCTTCTTTTGGAAACAATGATGCATATAAAGGAGTAGGTTTTGGATTAGATGTACGTTGGCAGGATGCCTTTGATTGGGAGTCTAATTTTTTAGATGGAAGAATTAATGCGAGAACTTTAGTAGATGCCCAAGTGTCTTACGAAATAGAAAAATGGAATTCTAGAGTAAAAGTAGGAGGGTCCAATATTTTAGGACACGAATATGTGTATGCTCCTGGTTCTGGAACTATTGGTACTCAAATTTATGGGTCTTGGCGATATAATTTTTAAATAGAGATAGTTTAAGGAATAAAGTGTTTTGTTTAAATTTAAAAGAAAATTAAAATTACCCCTAAATTTTTAACAAATGAGTTGTAGAGAATAATAAAAAAATTATCTTTGCACACACTTAAAATAGCGAAACTAATTTTAAGGTTAAACACAGAAAATAAATTCTTTTAACAGTATAAAAATGTCTAAAACAACAGGTAAAATCGCTCAAATTATTGGACCAGTAATTGACGTTGCTTTCGAAACTGGGACTCAGCTTCCAAAAATTTACGACTCTTTAATTATTAATCGTACAAATGGTAATGTATTAGTATTAGAGGTAGAACAACATATTGGTGAAAATACAGTGAGATGTATTGCGATGGATTCTTCTGATGGATTGTCTAGAGGTCAAGAAGTTGTGGTAACTGGAGAGCCTATTAAAGTTCCTGTTGGTAATAATATATACGGACGTTTATTTAATGTATCTGGAGATCCAATCGACGGTTTACAAGATTTACCAAAAGATGGTGCTAATGGATTGCCAATTCACCGTGAAGCTCCAAGATTTGAAGACTTATCTGTTTCTACAGAAGTTTTGTTTACAGGAATTAAAGTAATCGATTTAATTGAGCCTTACGCAAAAGGAGGTAAAATTGGATTGTTTGGAGGAGCAGGAGTAGGTAAAACAGTATTGATTCAAGAATTAATTAACAACATTGCAAAAGGACACGGAGGGTTATCTGTATTTGCAGGAGTTGGAGAAAGAACACGTGAAGGAAATGACTTAATGCGTGAAATGATTGAAGCTGGAATTATTTCTTACGGAAAAGATTTTGAGCATTCAATGGAAGAAGGTGGATGGGATCTTGAAAAGATTGACCACGAAAAAATGAAAGAATCTAAAGTAACATTTGTGTTTGGTCAAATGAACGAACCACCAGGTGCACGTGCACGTGTTGCTTTGTCAGGATTAACCATAGCAGAATATTTCCGTGATGGAGCTGGAGATGGACAAGGGAAAGATGTATTATTCTTCGTGGATAACATCTTCCGTTTTACACAAGCAGGATCAGAGGTGTCTGCCTTGTTAGGACGTATGCCATCAGCAGTAGGGTACCAACCGACATTGGCTACAGAAATGGGAGCGATGCAGGAGCGTATTACATCTACTAAAACAGGATCTATTACATCTGTACAAGCAGTATATGTACCGGCGGATGATTTAACAGACCCTGCACCAGCAACAACATTTGCTCACTTAGATGCTACTACAGTATTATCTCGTAAAATTGCAGAATTAGGTATTTATCCAGCAGTAGATCCTTTAGACTCTACGTCTAGAATTTTAACAGCAGAGATTTTAGGAAAAGAACATTACGATTGTGCTCAAAATGTAAAAGAATTATTACAACGTTATAAAGAATTACAAGATATTATCGCAATTTTAGGTATGGAAGAATTATCTGAAGACGATAAATTAGTAGTTCACAGAGCACGTCGTGCACAACGTTTCTTATCTCAGCCTTTCCATGTTGCAGAACAATTTACAGGAATTCCAGGGGTGTTGGTAGATATTAAAGATACCATTAAAGGATTCAACATGATTATGGATGGTGAATTAGATAAGTATCCAGAAGCAGCATTTAACTTAAAAGGATCTATTCAAGAAGCAATAGATGCAGGAGAAAAAATGTTGGCAGAAGCGTAACCAATGAACAATAAGCAATGTGTAGTTTAAAAAATGGACATTGTAAAAATTGTAACATTGTTAATTAATAATTGTTAATTAAAAAATATGTATTTAGAGATAGTATCACCAGAAGCCTTGTTGTTTTCTTCAGAAATTGTTTCAGTTTCTGTTCCAGGAATTAATGGTGAATTTCAGATGTTAGACAATCACGCACCTGTTGTTTCGGTATTAGGAAAAGGAACGGTTAAAATTAATATTGATGCTAGTGTAAATGCAACAACAGTTTCTGAATTAATTACAACTCAAGATAACGGTACTTTAGCCTTAACTATTAAGAGTGGTACACTTGAAATGAAGGATAATAAAATTATTGTATTGGCGGATTAGCTGTTACAAATAGTAAATAAAACAAAAACGCTATCTATTTTTTAGATGGCGTTTTTTATGTTTGCAGTATGATTGAATTGCCCAATTCTTTAATAAAAAAGATAGAAGAACGGAATAAAAAAAATGCCTTTAGAACTTTGTCAGAAGTGTCTAAAGGAATCGACTTTTATTCAAACGATTATTTAGGTTTTTCTATGTCTAAAGAAATTGAAAAGAGAGCAAATGTATTGCTGGAACAAGAAAAGTATGTGAATGGTAGTACAGGCTCTAGATTAATTTCAGGGACTCATCATTTACATACCAAAGCAGAACGTATTATTGCAGATTATCACGATGCTGAAGAAGCTTTGTTGTTTAATTCGGGTTACGATGCAAATTTAGGATTGTTTTCATCTATTCTACAAAAAGGGGATGTAATTTTATATGATGATTTGATTCATGCTTCTGTTAGAGATGGAATTCGGTTAGGTTTGGCAAAATCGTTTAAATTTAAGCATAATGATGTCTTAGATTTACAGGTTAAATTACAACGTTTCTCAGAGATTAGTCATCAATTATACGTAGCTGTAGAGGCAGTGTATTCTATGGATGGAGATACATCTTTACTACTTCAAATAGTTGATTTATGTGATAAGTACAATGCAAAACTTATTGTGGATGAGGCACATTCCACAGGTGTCTTTGGAGAAAAAGGAAAAGGATCGGTTTGTCAATTAAACTTGCAAAAGAAAGTTTTTGCAAGAGTACATACCTTTGGCAAAGCTATGGGGGCTCATGGAGCTGTTGTTTTAGGAAGTAGTAATTTAAAAGATTTTTTGATTAACTATTCTAGGTCGTTTATATATACTACCGCTTTACCTGTATATTCTGTAGCTACTATTTTGTCTTCTTACCAAGAATTAGCAAACAAAGACTATTCAGGTATATTGCTTGAAAAAATTTTGTTTTTTAAAAAGATAATTAAACAAAAAAAAATAGATCACTTTTTTATAGAAAGTAGCAGTGCTATACAATGTTGTGTTTTTTCTGGAAATGAAAAAGTGAAAAGTATTGAGCAAAAATTAAAAGAAAAAAAAATAGTAGTAAAAGCAGTAGTGTCTCCAACAGTTCCTAAAAGTAGGGAGCGAATAAGGATTTGCTTACATTTATTTAATACAAATGAGGAAATTTTGTTGTTAATAGATCAATTATCGCTTCTAATCTTAAAATAATCGTTTTAAAGCTTTTTAATGGGTTTTTTTTTAAAAATCTACTACTTGGGTTTGGTGTTTTTTAAAGTTTGTTAGGTTTGGTTTTTTCAAGTCTATATTAATGTGTTTTAGTTATTGGTATTTAAATAAGTATAATTATTTATTATAATGAGTGAGGTTTATTTTGTAACGGGTATTTCAACAGATGTTGGAAAAACAATTGTGTCATCAGTTTTAGTAGAAGCTTTAAAAGCAGATTATTGGAAACCTGTACAAGCTGGAGATTTAGATTTTTCGGATACAG
>CALHCC010000068.1 GCA_937930675.1 uncultured Flavobacteriaceae bacterium | reverse complement strand
AGTTTGCCAATCTCATCTTATATTTTAACGTTAATTGCAGTAGCATTGGCATCCAGAAAAAAAAGAGGAGGAGTAGGAATTAACTTGGCTATAGGAATAGGTTTAATGTTTATTTATGTGTTTTTTATGAAAGTAGCTAAGGTCTTAGGATCTGCACCCAATTCAAACGCATTATTTATGGCATGGTTGCCAAACATTATATTTTCTATCATTGCTATGTATTTGTATTACAAAGAAAAAAAACAAGGTTAATAAAAGTCTAAATACTAAAAATGTCATTAATAAAATCAATTTCAGGAATTAGAGGTACCATTGGAGGTCAAGTAGGAGAGAATTTAACTCCTGTAGATGCTGTTAAGTTTGCAGCAGCATATGGAACTTGGTTACAACAAAGAAATAAAGGAGTCAAAGAAATAAACGTAGTAGTTGGTAGAGATGCACGTATTTCTGGAGCTATGATTAGTAGTTTGGTAACCAATACATTAATAGGCTTAGGTATTCATGTCATCGATTTAGGTTTGTCTACTACACCTACGGTAGAAGTTGCCGTGCCTTTAGAAAATGCACAGGGAGGTATTATTTTAACAGCTTCTCACAATCCAAAACAATGGAATGCCTTAAAATTACTCAACGAAAAAGGAGAATTTTTAAATGGAGCTGATGGTTTAGAAATTTTAGAATTTGCAGAGAAAGATGCATTTGAATTTGCTGAGGTAGATGATTTAGGAACGTATAGAGAAGATAATTCCTACGTACAAAAACATATTAAAGAAGTTTTAAATTTAGACTTAGTAGATGTAGAAGCTATTAAAAAAGCAAGTTTTAAGGTGGTTTTAGATGCTGTAAACTCTACAGGAGGAATTTTTATACCTGCTTTGTTAAAAGAATTAGGAGTGGAATGTGTTGAGTTGTATTGTGAACCTAACGGTCAGTTTCCTCACAATCCAGAACCTTTAAAAGAACATTTGGGAGACATTGCTGCTTTGGTGGTAAAAGAAAAAGCAGACTTTGGTATTGTAGTAGATCCTGATGTAGATAGATTGGCTTTAATAAGCGAAGATGGTTCTATGTTTGGAGAAGAATATACTTTGGTTGCTTGTGCAGATTACGTACTCGGGCAACTAGAAGGTGGAAATACCGTGTCTAACTTGTCCTCGTCAAGAGCGTTAAGAGATGTTACTGTTAAACATGGCGGAACCTATACCGCAAGTGCTGTTGGAGAAGTAAATGTGGTAACAACCATGAAAGCAACCAATACCGTAATTGGTGGAGAAGGAAATGGAGGGATTATTTATCCAGCATCTCATTACGGACGAGATTCTTTAGTGGGTGTTGCATTGTTTTTATCTCACTTAGCCAAATCAGGTAAATCGTGTAAAGAGTTAAGGGACTCTTATCCTGAATATTACATGAGTAAAAATAAAATTCAGTTAACTCCCACGTTAGATGTAGATGCTATTTTAGAGCAAATGGCAGAAAAATATAAAAACGAAGAGGTAAATATTATTGATGGTGTTAAAGTAGACTTTGCGGATGAGTGGTTACACTTACGTAAATCTAACACAGAACCCATTATTAGAATTTATACAGAAAGTGGTTCGCAAGTAGGTGCAGATGCGTTGGCTTTAAGGGCGATTGATGAAATTAAAGAAATTGCAGGAATATAAGTAAGATAGTAGCTTAATATATTAGGTAGGTATTCTAAATTTTAAAGAAGTCAGAGGAAATTACATTCTCTGACTTTTTAATTGATATCTCTGCTATTTAAAATTAAGCTACCTTTGTCTACAAATTAAAAGCTAAAATTTTGAGAAATTTTAAAGAGTTAGGAGTACATGTTGATTTTATCAAATCGATGAAAGAAATAGGAGTTAGTAAACCTACTGAAATTCAAGAAAGATCTATTCCAAAATTATTGGAAAATCAAATAGATTATATAGGGAAGGCACAAACAGGAACTGGAAAAACCATTGCTTTTGGAATTCCGTTACTACAAAAAATAAATCCTAAGAAAAACCAAATACAGGCATTAGTTTTAGCTCCTACAAGAGAATTAGCACAGCAGATAAAAAAGCAACTGTTTAAGTTAACTAAATATGCTGAGGATAAGATTTTTTGTGAAGCTGTTTACGGTGGAGAGAAGATAGATGTTCAAATAAAAAACTTAGAAAGAACTACTCATGTAGTTGTGGCAACTCCAGGTAGGTTGTGCGATTTGCTAGATAGATCTGCCATAGATATTAGTAATATTAAAATGTTGGTATTAGACGAGGCAGACGAAATGTTAAGCATGGGGTTTTTACCCGATTTAAATAGAATTTTAAAATTTTCTACCGCGGCTAAAAATACGTGGTTGTTTTCTGCAACCTTTCCAAATGCTTTAAATAGCTTGGTGAAAACATATATGAACGATCCTGTTCGTGTAGAAGTAGAAGCGAATCAATTAGTCAACGAAAACATTTCTCACAAGTATATGGTAGCTACTTTGGCTAACAAACTAGATACTTTGATTGGTTTTGTAGAGACCAGAGGAATGGAAAAAGGGATTGTGTTTTGTAAAACCAAATTAGGAGCTCAAAAATTAAAAGAAGAATTGTCGGAAGAAGGTTTTTCTGTAACAGCTTTAGAAGGAGATATGGGACAAAGAGACCGAGAAAAATCTCTACGATCTTTTAAAAACGGAGCGAGTCAATTATTAATTTGTACCGATGTAGCAGCAAGAGGAATAGATATTTCTAATGTAAACTTTGTAGTACATTACCAATTGCCGGAAAATACAGAATACTTTGTGCATAGAAGCGGTAGAACTGCTAGAGGCGGAAATAAAGGCTTATCTGTAGCCATTGTACTTTCTAAAGAAGTAGAGCAATTACAAGCTTTACAAAAAGAATTTAGAATACACTTTTCTAAGTTTACACTATCATAAAAAGAGGAGGTGTAACAGAACATGTTGTTAAGAGAGAGGTAACACATGTAAAATACTAGGAGGTTGCTTAATTGTTTATTTATATAATGATAAAAATCAATTAAGTAGTAATAAAAATGCTCGGAATGATAGCCTCAAAAAAGTAAAATTTCTTTAAAAAAATCTTGATTTTTACTTTAAAGAGATAAAACAATAAAAAACAGATTTGTTGCTAAATAAAAATAAACTTCTTGTTTTTAGAGGCTGATCATAGTAACTATTAAAGTTACTTATAGTTTACCTTCTTTAAATGCTTAAGTTGTATGATTTGTAAAGAAAAATAATCTAAAACTTTTATAAAATAGAGTAGATTTTGAATAGACGTCTTAATATACTTACATAAACCAACCATTAAATTACTGTATATTTGTAAAGACAAGCTACAATGTATGAATGAAAATTTAAATCCAGAAAATTCAAATTTTTCAGAAGAAGAGTTGGATGTAGAAAAAAAATTACGTCCGCTATCGTTTGATGATTTTACAGGACAAGAACAAGCCATAGAAAATCTTAAAATATTTGTAGAAGCAGCAAATTTAAGAGGAGAAGCTTTGGATCATACCTTGTTTCATGGCCCTCCAGGATTAGGAAAAACAACCTTGGCACATATTCTTGCCAATGAGTTGGATGCAGGTATCAAAGTAACTTCGGGACCTGTGTTGGATAAACCTGGAGATTTGGCAGGATTGCTTACGGGTTTAGATGAAAGGGATGTCTTGTTTATTGATGAAATTCATAGATTAAGTCCTATTGTAGAGGAGTACTTATACTCCGCTATGGAAGATTTTAAAATTGATATCATGATAGAATCTGGCCCTAATGCCAGAACCGTTCAAATTAATTTAGAACCCTTTACGTTAATAGGAGCTACCACTCGTTCAGGTTTGTTAACAGCACCCATGCGTGCTCGTTTTGGGATTGCGAGTAGGTTGCAATATTATGATACAGAGTTGTTAAGCACCATTGTACAACGTAGTGCTCATATTTTAAAAACACCTATTAGTATGGAAGCTGCTATAGAAATAGCAGGACGTAGTAGAGGTACACCACGTATTGCCAATGCGTTGTTAAGAAGAGTAAGAGATTTTGCTCAAATAAAAGGAAATGGTTCTATTACCATAGAAATTGCCAAGTTTGGTTTAAAAGCGTTGAATGTAGATGCTTTTGGTTTGGATGAAATGGACAATAAAATTTTAAACACTATTATAGATAAGTTTAAAGGAGGGCCTGTAGGAATTAGTACCTTGGCTACTGCGGTAAGTGAAAACGCAGAGACTATAGAAGAGGTGTACGAACCTTTTTTAATTCAGCAAGGTTTTATTATGAGAACGCCAAGAGGTAGAGAAGTAACTGATTTGGCATACAAACATTTAAAAATAAACAAACCCAGAAATCAAGGAGAATTGTTTTAAGCATGAAAAAATGGATTCCTATTTTAGAATGGTTGCCTAAATATAGCCTTAAAGAAAATTTAAAAGCAGATGTTGTTGGAGGATTTACAGTAGGAGTTGTATTAATTCCTCAAGGAATAGCCTATGCTTTAATCGCTGGTCTGCCTCCTATCTATGGTTTGTACAGTGCTTTGTTACCACAATTGATGTATTTATTGTTTGGTACCTCGCAAAGAGTAGCTGTAGGGCCTGTGGCTATGGATTCTTTAATTGTTGCTGCAGGAGTGTCTACTTTGGCTGTTGCAGGTACAGATACTTATATTGCTTTTACATTACTGCTTGCATTTTGTGTGGGAGTGATTCAGTTGTTGTTAGGAATTGGTAAATTGGGTTTTATTGTTAACTTTTTATCAAAACCTGTAATTAGTGGTTTTAGCTCAGCAGCTGCTATTGTCATAGGAATCAATCAATTTAAAAACTTATCAGGAATTCCTATTCCTAGAAGTAATCGTTTGCAAGAAATTGTGTACGCTATGTTTTTAGAGATAGATAAAGTAGAATTCCAAACACTTGCTATAGGTTTAATTACTGTTGTAATATTATTCATCATAAAATTTACAAAATCTAAATTACCAGGACCATTACTTGTGGTGGTTTTAGGGAGTGTGGCTTTGTACTTTTTGCATAATACGTTACCCAATGTAGCTGTGTTAAAAGAAATACCATCAGGATTGCCTTCTTTTGAGTTTCCAAGGATCACATTTAAAATGGTTTCGGATATTTTTCCCATAGCAATGACTTTGGCTATTATTGGTTTTTTAGAAACGATATCTATAGGAAAAGCGATAGAGAAAAGCACAGATGATGTTATGATAGCTCCCAACAAAGAATTAATTGCTTTAGGGATGATGAATATAGTGGGATCGATGTTTAAATCGTACCCATCTACGGCAAGTTTTTCAAGATCTGCAGTAAACGAAGATGCAGGATCTAAAACTGGATTAGCAGCCTTGTTTTCAATGTTGGTATTGGTGTTGGTATTGCTGTTTTTAACGCCTTATTTTTATTATTTGCCTAAAGCGGTATTGGCAGGAATTATTATCGTTTCGGTTATTAAGCTGATTAATTACAAAGAAGCAATACGACTTTGGTATTTGAACAAAAGTGATTTTTGGATGCTGATGGCCACTTTTTCTGGAACCTTGTTTTTAGGAATTAAAGAAGGAATTACCATTGGGGTTGTATTGTCTTTAATGATGTTAATTGCCAGAACCTCTAAACCTCATGTGGCTGTTTTAGGAAGAATTCCTAATACCAATATTTTTAGAAATGTAAATAGATTTGATGGTGTTGAGGTAGATGATGCCATACTAATTTTACGATTTGATGCACGCGTGTATTTTGCAAATTCTAATTATTATAGCGAAGTATTGCAAAAGAAAGTAGAGGAAAAAGGGGAAAAACTACAACTTATTCTGTTAGATTTTGAATGTATTAATGGGGTAGACAGTACAGCTATTCAAATGCTAGAAACCGCCATAGATTTTTACAACGATAAACAGATAAAGATATTCTTTTCTAATGTGAAAGGCCCTGTGAGAGATATGTTTACAAAAAGCAACATTGTTGGTAAAATAGGATCGGATAAATTTTTTATCAACAACAACGATGCGTTAACTTTTTACATCACAGGTACCTTGGATAGAGAACAAGATCTATCCAATTATATAGAACAAGCAAATACTTAACTAAGGAATTAGGCTTGGTGCATTGGAGACAATAAATCTGTAATGGTTTTTACAGGGTTAAATGTTTCTATAGGAATTTCTATAAATACAGATAACCAACAATGCATCCCTCCATTCCACAAACCAGGCAATTCCAATCCTTTTACAGGATTTCCGTTTACGGTTTTATTCGTAATAAATACCGCATCGTGATTTACGTATTTTGTTAAATCAAATTTATTTCCTTCAAAATCCTTGGTTGCACAAACAATATCTACAGGGTTAAAGTGGGTGGCTTGGTGTAGTATGTTTAGCTGGTCTTCATTATTTTTATCTACCTGAGCACCTTCTATAATTTGCAAGCTAATATTATCGTCTGCATCTTTTATCCAAAAAGGTCCTCCACCTGCATCTCCTTGGTTTTTAATCATACCACATACGCGTAAAGGTTTGTTTAAGAATTCAAACAATTCGTTAGGTGTAGCAGTTTCTTTCATACTCATAAAAAAGTTTTCCATAATAAAGAATCGAATCTCTCTAAGGTCTGCTTCTTCAGGATTGTTTTTTAAAAGTGTTAAATAATGGAATATTTTTTCTTGTAAAAACAACAGTTTACCCGCCAACACTTGTTTGTATTTAATGGTTTCCTCCATATGATTTTGATGGCTTACATTGTCTATATTTTTAATAAAAATTAAATCAGCATCTAAATCGTTTAAGTTTTCTATCAGTGCTCCATGTCCTCCCGCTCTAAATAAATAGTTTTCATTTTTATCTTTGTAAGGAGTGTTATCTGGATTTAAAGCAATGGTATCTGTACTAATTTTTTGGACAGAAAAACTAATGTTAAATGTAATTCCAGTATCACTATAATTATAAGAGATGTATTCTTTGGCTCTAGTGTTAAACTCATCAATAAAAGCAGGGTTTACGGTAAAATGTAAGTTTACAGTGTTGTTTTTACTGATGGCATAAAAATAACCTTCATCTATCTGTTCTTCTAAGGCAGATTTGTTATCAATATCATATTGATGAAATTTAATCAATCCTTTAGGAGTTTGCTGATAGTTTAAACCTTCTTCGCTTAAAATAAATTTTAAAAAGATAAGTTTATTGGTTAGGTTGTCTAATTTTTTTATTTGAGGATGAATTTTG
>CALHCC010000067.1 GCA_937930675.1 uncultured Flavobacteriaceae bacterium | reverse complement strand
CTGTACAAGTAAACCCACAAGAATTTTTAGCAAACTTTAACTGGCATAAATACGAAGAAGGTATTGATGAGGTTGATGAAGCTCAATTAAAAGAGTTTGATGCTGCTTTAGAAGGAACTGTAGGTTTTGTAAACGAGCGTGATGTAATAGAAGGAACTGTAGTTCGTATTACAGATCGTGACGCGATCATCGATATCAACTCTAAATCAGAAGGAGTTATTTCTTTAAACGAATTCCGTTACAATCCTAACTTAGCTGTTGGAGATAAAGTAGAGGTTTTAGTTGATAGAAGAGAAGATCACTCAGGACAATTAGTATTGTCTCACAAAAAAGCAAGAGTAATTAAAGCTTGGGATAGAGTTATTGCTGCTCAAGAGTCTGGTGAAGTAGTTAACGGATACGTTAAGTGTAGAACTAGAGGAGGTATGATTGTAGATGTTTTTGGAATTGAAGCATTCTTACCAGGATCTCAAATTGACGTGAAGCCAATTAGAGATTATGATCAGTACGTAGACAAAACAATGGAATTCAAAGTGGTGAAAATTAACCACGAATTTAAAAACGTTGTTGTATCTCACAAAGCGCTTATCGAGGCAGATATCGAAGTTCAGAAGAGAGAGATTATCTCTGGATTAGAGAAAGGTCAAGTGTTAGAAGGTATTGTGAAAAACGTTACTTCTTACGGTGTATTCGTAGATTTAGGAGGAGTAGATGGATTAATTCACATTACAGATTTATCTTGGTCTAGAATTAATCACCCATCTGAGGTAGTTGAATTAGATCAAAAATTAAACGTTGTAATCTTAGATTTTGACGATAAAAAAACAAGAATCCAATTAGGATTAAAACAATTATCTCAGCATCCTTGGGATGCTTTAAATGCTGACTTATCTGTTGGTGATAAAGTAAAAGGAAAAGTAGTTGTTTTAGCTGATTACGGTGCGTTTATCGAAGTTGCAGAAGGAGTTGAAGGATTAATTCACGTTTCTGAAATGTCATGGTCTACACACTTACGTTCTGCTCAAGACTTTGTAAAAGTAGGGGATGAGGTAGAAGCTCAAATCTTAACTTTAGACAGAGAAGAGCGTAAAATGTCATTAGGTATTAAGCAATTACACCCAGATCCATGGGCAGATATTACTACTAAATACCCTGTAGGTTCTACGCACAATGGAGTGGTTCGTAACTACACAAACTTTGGTGTTTTTGTTGAGTTAGAAGAAGGAATTGATGGATTGGTGTACATTTCTGATTTATCTTGGACGAAGAAAATTAAGCACCCATCTGACTTTGTAGCCGTAGGTGATAAATTAGATGTTCAAGTATTAGAATTAGATACTGAAAACAGAAAATTAAACTTAGGACATAAACAAACTCAAGATAACCCTTGGGATGCTCACGAAGCTACGTTTGCTTTAAATACTGATCACGAAGGAACAGTTAAAGAGAAAACTGATAAAGGAGCAGTTGTTGAGTTCGCTGGAGGTGTTGAAGCATTTGTACCAGGACGTTTATTAGAAAAAGAAGACGGTTCTAAAATTAACAAAGGAGATACTGCAATTTTTAAAGTAATTGAGTTCTCTAAAGAATTTAGAAGAATTGTTGCTTCTCATACAGCTACTTTTAAAGAAGCTGAAGCTAAGAACATTAAAGCACAAGCTAAGAAAGTTGAATCTGCAGAAAAATCTACTTTTGGAGATATCGCAGGATTGGCAGACTTAAAAAAGAAAATGGAAGGAGGAAAATAATTCTCACTCATTTTAAGATATATAAAAGCTGTTTTGAATTTTCAAAACAGCTTTTTTTATGAGATACTTTGTATATATTTACGAAGCATATTTTAGATAAAAAAAGCATTAAAAATGATATTGATTGCCGATGGAGGTTCTACCAAAGTAGATTGGTTTGCTGTAAATTCAGACAAAACAGATGCCTTCAAAACCAGAACAGAAGGATTAAACCCTGCGATTGTTGATGAAGCAATTCTTAAGAAAAGAATTCTAGGAAATATAAATATAGAAGAGGTAAGAGAAAAAATATCGCATGTGTTTTTTTATGGAGCAGGCTGTGGAACTCCTAAAGCTGTAACGGTTTTAGAGACTATTTTTCAAGAAGTTTTTGTAAATGCAGCTGTAGTTGTTGCAGAAGATATGTTGGGAGCGGTATATGCAGCATCTGAGGCAGAACCCGCAATTGTTTGTATTTTAGGAACAGGGTCTAATAGTTGTTATTTTGATGGTAAAAACATACACAATTGTACAACGTCTTTAGGTTGGGCAATTATGGATGAAGCGAGTGGTAATTATTTTGGTAAAAAATTAATTCGTGATTATTACTATAAAATAATGCCAGAAGAAATAAGAAATAAGTTTGAAGAACAATACAATTTAGAAGACGATTATATTAAAAACGAGTTGTATAAAGGAGATGCACCTAATACTTTTTTAGCTTCGCATGCTTCTTTTATGTTCGATTTTAAAGAGCATACCTATATAACTTCTTTAATAGCAGATGGGGTTGATGAGTTTTTTAGATATCGAGTTTTACCCTACGGAAAGGGAAAAGAAATACCTATTTATTTTATAGGGTCTGTAGCGTTTTATTTTGCAAACATTGTAGAAGAAATCGCAAAAAAATATCAATTAACTTTTTCAGGGACCATACAAAGGCCTATTGATAATATGATAGCGTATCACAAAAAACACTTAATTCAATAAACATAAAAACGGACACTTTAAAATAGTGTCCGTTTTTATGTTTATCTCCTCCTATAATTGTTATTATCACGATAACTATAAGAACGTACTGTGGTTCTGTTCTTTTGTTGTTTTAATTTTTTATAGTTAGTAGATTTATTTTTTTGTTTATAACTATAGTGTCTGTTGTACTTAGGTTGGTAATATTTTTTGCTACGGTAATTATTAGAGGTATAATTACTATAATATTTAGGTCTACGATTAGGAGAAGTGTACAAATGATGGTGTACTACAGGTTTTCTATAACGCGTATATCTAGGAGTGTAATGGTGGTTAAAACGATTTACATATCCTGTACAAACATAACGGTTTCCATAATCTTGATATTGAATGTGTAAGTTCCCCACAGCATTTACAAAACCTAACCTGTTGTATTGAATATGTACATTACCTATTTGTATAACTCTTCCTACTCTGTTGTAATAAATAGGAGTATGGTCTATATTGATGATATCTCCGTAACGGTTTTTTTGTATAAATGGAGTATAATTATAGCCGGAATTAAAACTGATACTTCCATTCTGATTTCTATACGTTACAGAAGAAGATGAAGTGTTGATGATGTTAAAATCAAACTCACCATTTTTAAACACAGCATATTCAACACCTTGTTCTACAAATACAAAGGGAGTATTGCTGTAATAGGCTTTGGGAGCTGCTATTAAATTTGAAAAAACAAATAAAAATAAAGTACTAAGGATACTGATTTTTTTCATGAGAGTTGTATTTAAATGAATACTTGTTTCTGTATACTAAGAAACCTAACATGAGTTAGAATCCAAAGAGCGTGCCATTAATTTTAATCTATTTGTTTTTTATAGACGAGATTAAAGTAGTATTTTAAATGATGAGTGAATTGAGGTGTAGATTCTGTAAAAAATTAAAGTATATCTAAAACTCTTTCTAATGCCATTCCTCGAGATCCTTTTATTAAAATGGTAGTGTTGTTTAAATTTTGGTTAAAGTTATTTTTAAAATCATCAAAAGAAGTAAAAAATAAAGCCTTGTTTTGTTGGTGCTGATAAAAATGTTCTCCAATAAAAATAGTGGTGTCAAAATTATGAGCAATTACTTTAGCAACTATATTTTGATGTTCTTTGTGAGTTGTGTTTCCTAATTCAAACATATCTCCTAAAATAGCGGCTTTTTTTTCTTCCGATAAAGAATGTAAGTTATCTATAGCAGCTTCCATACTAGATGGATTTGCGTTGTAAGCATCTAGTATAACTTGATTGGATGCTTTTTTAATAATTTGAGAACGGTTGTTTTTAGGAATGTAACTTTCTATAGCTATTTTAATATTGTTTTTATGAATATTAAAATAGCTACCTATGGTAATAGCAGCAATAATGTTGTTGTAATTGTATTTACCAATTAAGTTACTTTGTATAGTAGTGTTTTCATAGGCTATTTGTACGTATGGAGTAAGCTCTAGTAAAGGAGTTTCGTGCGGATCTATAAAAATACAATCACAAAATTCAGCTTGTGCAACCATTCTTTTTTCTTGCTGATTTACAAAAGCTTTTCCTTCTGAACTCGCAATGTATTGGTACATTTCAGATTTTCCTTGTACAATGCCTTCTTCGGAACCAAATCCTTCGATATGGGCTTTTCCAAAATTAGTAATGTAGCCAAAGTTTGGAGCAGCAATAAAACATAGGAGCTGAATTTCTTTTAAATGATTGGCACCCATTTCTACAATACCTATTTCAGTATTTTTATCCATGCTTAGTAATGTAAGCGGTACTCCAATATGGTTGTTTAAGTTTCCTAACGTAGCAGTTACTTTGTATTGCGTAGCCAAAACTTCTCTAATAAGTTCTTTGGTGGTGGTTTTTCCATTACTACCTGTTAGTGCTATGATTGGAATGGCTAAGTATTCCCTATGGTGATAAGCCAGTTGTTGTAATTTTTCTAAAACATTGGGTACTAAAATAGTTCGCTCATCAATGTAGTATTCTTTTTCATCAATAATAACATAAGCAGCCCCTTGGTCTAGTGCTTGTTTTGCAAACGTATTGGCATTAAAACGTTGTCCTTTTAAGGCAAAGAAAAGAGCCCCTTTGGTTATTTTTCTAGTATCTGTAGTAAAGTTTTGTTTTTGTTTTAAAAACAAATCATGCAGCTCTAATATATTCATAGATTACTGTAATAAAGTCATTAAAGAGGTAATGTAAACACCAGCAGTTTCAGTTCTTAGTCGGTTGTTGCCTAATGTCACGGGTATAAAATTTTGTTCTTTTGCATTTTGTATTTCTTTAGGAGAAAAATCTCCTTCAGGACCTACAAGTACTAAAATATCGTTTTTGGGTTGTGCAATGTGTTCCAAGAATTGTTTGTTACTTTCATCTTCACAATGCGCAATAAATTTTTGATTTGCTTTTTGTGTTTTTAAAAACGCATCAAAAGGAATGGGATCGTTAAATTTTGGTACATAACATTGTAAAGATTGTTTAACGGCAGATTGAATAATTTTTTTCATTCGATCTGTCTTAATCACTTTTCGTTCTGAATTTTTGCAAATGATAGGAGTGATTTCGTCAATACCAATTTCCACAGCCTTTTCTAAAAACCATTCGTACCTATCATTAAGCTTTGTAGGGGCTATGGCAATATGCAATTTAAACGGTCTGTGGTTTTCTTTTTGTGTTACAGAAAGAATAGAAACACCACATTTTTTATCGCTAGCCATCGCAATTTTTGTGGTGAAAAAATGTCCTAATCCATCGGTAATGTAGACAAGATCTCCTTCTTTTTTTCTAAGGACCTTTATTAAATGTTTACTTTCTTCTTTATTAAAAGTATACGTTTTGTCTTTTATATCGATGTCTTCACTAATAGATAATATCATCTAAACTATTAATAATTATTAATAAAATCGTCTATAAAACTAGGTTTTTTGCCTTCTTTTTCTTCTTTTTTCTTTGCTTTGGCTTCTGCTTTTAAGCGTTTAGCTTCTTGTTTTCTTTTGGCTTTTTCCGCTTTTCTTTTAGCTTTTTCTAATCGTTTATTTCTTTTTTGTTCTGACTGTTCGTCAATATAATTGTCTAATTCAGAATTATCTTTTTCTAGGACTTCTTGTTTTTCAGCTTCTAGAGATTCTTCATTGTTTTTTGACTTATTGAAAAGTTTGCCAAAGAAATCTCGTTTTTTAGGTTGACTTATTTCTTCGGTCTCAAAATCATCAGAATTTTCGATAGTTTTTGCTTCTTCTTTATTCCTTTTGAATTTACTAAAGATTTTACCAAAGAATTTTTGCTTTTTAGGTTCTGTAGTGATTTCATTGTAACTATCATCTACATTTTTAACTTCTTTAGGTGCTATTTCCTTCTTGTCTTTTTTGAATTTGCTAAATATTTTGCTAAAGAATTTTTGTTTTTTATTTTTTAATCCTTCGATGTCTGATTGTTGAGTCGCAATAGTATCCTCAGATTTTTTAACCTTTTTAGTAATCCACCTGTCTAGATGTTTATCAATACGGTAAGATGCGTGTATTCCAAATTCAGACCCTCTAACATCTCCAAAATTATAGTTAAAGTTAACAGCTACAGATAAATCTCTATGAATTAAGAAAGGAACTCCTGTTCCAAAACTGTAGTAATTAAAACTATCTGCATTAGAAGGACTTAGTTGATGAAATCTAAATTCAGCATAAGGATTAAATCGTCCAAATAAAACATAAGAACCAGATGTAGAATAAATAAATTCTGGAAGGTCGCTACCAATAAAATTGTATTCAAATTGATTGTTGATTCTTAATTTTCTAGAAATGTGGTTTTGTGTAATAATAGCGGTAGAAAAACTAGTTCCACTATTTCCAAAACGACTGTTGTTAAGAGGCGTATTAATATGAGCACTAACGGCTACCGTAGGGATTAATCTTTTTAAATGAAAACCGTATCTTTTTTTCCAGCTTTTAGTTAATGCTGCCGTTTCTTTAATTCTGTAGTCAAATACCAAATATTTTAATCCTAAAGCAAGTACTTCTGTACCTGTAATATTTCTATTACCAATCTCATTGGATCTAAATTTATGAAGTAAAGAAGCTTCTAAACGTTCTTTCCAAAAACCATATCTAAAGTTAAATTCATTCCCAAAAGATGATGTATCAATATTGTTTTGCTCGTTGTTGTCTAAAAAGGTTTTGTTTTCAAATTGAAAAACGTTGGTTCCCACCGCATATGGGGTCTCTGTATTTCCAGGTTTATTTGCATTAATAACACTGGTATATTGTGCGTTACTAATAGATGTAAATAGTATGCAACAAAAAATGAGTTTAAATATTCTATTCATAAATCTAAAATAAAAATATAGTTGTAAATATAATATTTTATAATGGGCAAGGCAGGTTCGTTTTCAAATTATTATTTTTGGAGAATTAAAGTAATAAAATAAATGCAAGAAGCCAGTTTTATGGGATTGATACGAACCATTTTAATCATTTTAACAATCTATTACATTTTTAAGTTTTTTATGAAATATATTGCACCTGCGTTGTTGGTAAAATATGTACAGAAAAAAACAGGAGAATCCTATACTCAAAGACCTTCTTCACAAAAAGAAGGAACTACTACCATTGATAAAAAACCACAAAATAAAAAGGTGATAAATGACAATGTAGGGGAGTATGTTGATTATGAAGAAGTAGATTAAAAAACGAAAAATAGCGTGAAAAACAATAGTCAAATCCAACAGCTTGCTGTTTATATAGGTGTAATTATTACCTTTTGTGCAGTAGCACTTCTTTATTTTAAACCTGTTTTAAGCGGAGATAAAATTTTTCAAAGCGATATTGCTCAGTTTAGAGGGATGTCTAAGGAGTTAAAAGATTTTAGAGAAAAAAATGGAAAAGAAGCGTATTGGACAGATGCTGCTTTTGGAGGAATGCCCTCTTATCAATTAAGCACTTATTACCCTAACGATTATATAAAAAAGCTTGACCGTATTATCCGATTTTTACCAAGACCTGCAGATTATTTGTTTTTATATTTTGTAGGTTTTTTTATACTACTTACCGTATTAAAATTTGATTGGAAATTAGCCCTCATAGGTTCTTTGGCTTTTGGTTTTTCTACTTACTTTATCATTATTTTAGGAGTGGGACACAATGCTAAGGCACATGCCATAGGTTATATTCCATTGGTTTTGTCTGGTGTTTTGTTGCTATTCCAAAAAAGATATATAATAGGTTTTATTTTAACAGCTATTGCCACAGGGTTAGAGTTAAATACTAGTCATCCACAAATGACCTATTATATGTTGTTTTTATTGCTGTTTGTAGGTCTGTTTTATGTAATTGACGTTGTTAAAAATCAAAATATAAAACAACTTATAAAACCGATCTCTTTTGTAATTGCAGCCATGTTTATCGGTTTGTTAATCAATGCTCAAAGTTTGTTAGCCACCAAAGAATATGCCTCTAATAGTACCAGAAGTACATCAGAATTAACCATTCGTCCAGATGGAAGTAATAAGGAAGCTACATCGGGTTTGTCTAAAGACTATATTACAGAATATAGCTACGGTATTTTAGAAACACTAAATTTAATGATACCTAGATTTACAGGAGGAGCGAATAGCGAACCTCTGGGGAAAGATTCGTATACCTATAATTTTTTAGCATCTAAAATAGGGGCTAAGCAAGCTGCCAGTTTTGCTAAAAATGCTCCAACCTATTGGGGGAATCAACCCATTGTAGCAGCACCAGCCTATATAGGAGTTATTTTTGTGTTGTTATTTTTTATTGGATGCTTTTTGGTAAACGGATGGATTAAAAAAGGATTAATAGCCGCTACTATTTTTTCGATTTTGATGAGTTGGGGAAAGAATTTTGGAGTGCTTACCAACTTTTTTATTGATTATATTCCTTTGTATAATAAATTTAGGGCAGTATCCTCTATTCAAGTAATTGCAGAAATTACCATTCCGTTATTAGGAATGTTGACCTTAAAAGAGTTGCTTTCTGATAAAATATCTAGAGAGGTTAAATTAGACGCTATTAAAAAAGGAGGAGGAATTGTAGGAGGAATTTTGGTAGTGATTACTTTTTTAGGAGGGATGATTTTTTCTTTTGAAGGTGTGAATGATGCGTATTACAATCAACAAATTCCTGGCTTTATAGGAGCTTTACAAGCAGATAGAAAAGCCATTTTGTTTACAGATGGAATAAGATCTATCCTTTTAGTATTGGTGGTATTAGGTGTTGTTTGGGCTGTAATGTATCAGAAAATCAAAAAACAATATGGAATTTTAGTGATAGGAATTGTGTTGTTGTTTGATACGGTAGGTGTGGCAAGACGATATGTGAATGATGATGATTTTTTACCAGCCCACAAAGTTGAAAAACCTTTTCATAAAACAGCCGTAGACAAACAAATTTTACAAGATAAAGGGCATTATAGAGTGATGAACCTAACAGGTAATTTTATGAATGATGGGGCTACGTCTTATTATCACAAATCTATTGGAGGCTATCATGCTGCCAAATTAAGAAGATATCAAGAATTAGTAGATTTTCACATTGCTAAAAATAATATAGAGGTGTTTAATATGTTAAACACAAAATACTTTATAGTACCGACTAAAGAGGGAGGAAAACAAGCTCAACAAAACCCAGAAGCTAATGGAAATGCATGGTTTGTAAGTAATGTTGTTAAAACAAAAAATGCGAACGATGAAATTTTAGCACTGTCTAATTTTAATGCTAAGGAAGATGTAGTGATCAATACCAATGAGTTTGAGGTTCAAAACGTTTCTAAAGATACCAATGCTAGAGTAGCTTTAAAATCTTATCAAGCAAATCAATTGATTTATGAATATGTAGCCACAAAACCTCAGTTATTGGTGTTTTCAGAAATATATTACCAACCAGGATGGAATGCCTATATAGACGGAGTGTATACAGAGCATATAAGAGCTAACTATGTATTAAGAGCAATGCATGTACCTAAAGGTAAACATACAGTGGAGTTTAAATTTGAACCACAAGTAATTCAACAAGGAAGCATAATTAGTTTAGCAGGTTATGGTTTGTTGTTTATTTTAGGAGCATGTGTTTACCTAATAGAAAAACGTAAAAAACAAACGGATGTATAAAAAAATGCCACAAAAAAGGTATGCACATACTTTGGCTTTTTTGCAAGAAGTATTGCCAGCCCCTGCTACAATTTTAGATATTGGAGTTAGAAATCCGTTTTCTGAAATTATGGAACAGAATGGATACACCGTACATAACACATCCGGAGAAGATTTAGATGAATTTCCAGAAATGGTAAATCATTATCAAGTAGATGCAGTAACTTCTTTTGAGGTTTTTGAACATTTACTCTCTCCATATGTTTTGTTAAAATTAATAGAAGCGAATAAATTAATAACCACAGTTCCTTTAAAACTTTGGTTTGCATCTGCATATCGTAGTAAAACAGATATGTGGGATAGACATTATCATGAATTTGAAGATTGGCAGTTTGATTGGTTGTTAGAAAAATCTAATTGGGAAATTAAAAAAACAACCAAATGGACAAGTCCTATTCATAAAATAGGTTTTAGACCTGTTTTAAGAAAATACACAGATAGATATTACGCTGTTTATGCAGAAAGAATAAAAAACTAATGAGGATAGGAATGATTTTGGATGCTGTTTTTCCTCCCGATCCTAGGGTAGAAAATGAGGCTATGTCGTTGCTAGAAAAAGGACATCAAGTTTATTTGTTTAGTCTACATTATGGGACTCAAAAAGAGCATGAAGAGTATCATGGAATTAAGGTGTGTAGGTATTTGTCTAATCAATTAGAGTATAAATTATCTGCGTTAGTTTATACGGTTCCTTTTTATTCAAAATCAATGTCAAAAAAAATAGCACATTTTTTATTGGATAAAAAAATAGAGGCTGTACATGTGCATGACATTCAAGTTGCAGAAGCTGTATTTAAAGCAAATCAAAAATATCAATTACCTATTGTACTAGATCTTCATGAAAATAGGCCTGAGATTATGAAGTTTTATGGACATCTTCAAAAGTTTCCGGGAAAGTATCTAATAAACCCTTTAAAATGGAAACAGAAAGAAGAAGCTTTTGTAGCAAAAGCAAGTAAGATTATTGTAGTTACCAATGAAGCTAAGGAAGATTTGATAAAACGGTCTAATGTAGATGAGCAGAATGTTGTTGTGGTTCCTAATACAGTAAGAAAATCTTTTTATGAAAACACTCATATAGAATCGAGCATCATTAAAAAATATGAAAGACATTTTGTGTTATTGTATATAGGAGATACTGCGTTAAGAAGAGGGTTAGAAACTGCGATAGAAGCTATTGTAAAATTAAAAGTGTCAATAGCAAACATTAAGTTGGTAATTGTAGGAACCAGTAAAACTGATGTTGTTTTAAAACAAAAAGTTAAAGAATTAAATATTGAAGAGTATGTAGATTTTGAAGGTTGGCAAAACGTATCTTTATTTCCATCTTACATAAAAGCGAGTACTGTTTGTATTTCTCCTTTGCATAGAAATTTACATCACGATACTACGTATGCAAATAAAATATTTCAATATATGAGTTTAGCCAAACCTCTTTTGGTAAGTAATGCAACTGCTCAAAAAAACATAGTAAGTAAAGTGGAGGCTGGTTTGGTACATAAGGATAGAGATACGCAAGACTTTACCTTAAAAGTATTAGACTTGTTTAACAATAAGAAACTACTAGCAAGCATGGGGAAGAATGGAGAGAAATTTGTTAAAAACAAATTTTTATGGGAACAAACATCCAAGGGCTTAACAACTCTTTACGATAATTTATAGCGTTTGAAAGTACTAATTATTACATATTATTGGCCACCTGCAGGTGGTTCTGGAGTACAACGTTGGCTAAAGTTTGTGAAATATTTACAAAATTTTGGAATTACTCCTGTGGTATATACGGTTGAAAATCCAGAGTATCCTATTTTGGATGCAACTTTACAAAACGAAATTCCGGAAGGAGTAGAAATTATAAAACAACCCATTTGGGAACCTTATCAATTAGCATCTATATTTACAAAAAAGAAAAAAGTAAAAACGAGTGCAGGTTTTTTAGGAACACAAAAAAGTCTTTCCTCTAAAATAGCCTCGTATGTAAGAGCTAACTATTTTATTCCAGATGCTAGAATGTTTTGGATTAAACCCTCAGTAAATTATTTAACAAAGTATTTATCGGAACATAAAATAGATGCTATTGTATCCACAGGGCCCCCACATACCACGCATATGATTGGTTTGGGGTTAAAAAAGAAATTAAATATTAAGTGGATTGCCGATTTTAGAGATCCTTGGACCGAGATTGATTATTTTCATCAATTACCCTTAACAAAAAAAGCAATTAAAAAGCATCAGAACTTAGAAAAACAGGTGTTGCAGAACGCTGATGATGTTATTGTGGTAGGCGATACCATGAAAAAAGCATACGATTCTTTTTCTAACCAGGTACATGTAATTACCAATGGATATGATGGAGAAGTAAATGATGAAACAATGCCTTTGGATACGGATTTTACCATTACACATATCGGAATGTTGAATGCTGATAGAAACCCTGTAGCTTTATGGAAAGCAATTAGTGAATTAGAATTAAAATGTACCATTCAATTAATAGGAAAAGTGGCCAATGAGGTGAAAGAAAGTATTGAAACGTATGGATTATCATGTCAAATAAAATTCATAGATTATTTACCTCATAATGAGGTAACTCAATATCAACAAAAATCACAAGTATTATTGTTGGCTGTAAATAAGGTGCCGAGTGCTAAAGGAATTATTACAGGTAAAATATTTGAATATTTACAAGCCAAAAGACCTGTGTTGGCTATTGCTCCTAAAGATGGAGACTTGTCTGTAATTTTAGAAAAATCAAAAGCAGGGTTTGTGGTGGATTTTGATGAGGTAGAAAGGTTAAAAGAAATATTGGTAGATTTACATCAGCAATATTTACAAGGCACACTTACATTAAAATCAGTAGGAGTAGCACAATATCATAGAAAAGCGTTAACGGCTCAATTAGCAAAAATCATTAAAAAGTAGTTTGAAAAAAATAGTTACCATACTAGGAGCAAGACCTCAATTTGTAAAAGCAGCTGTGTTAAGCAATGTGATTAACAAATACGACACAATTAAAGAAGTTATTGTACATACAGGGCAACATTACGATAACAATATGAGTGCTGTTTTTTTTGAGGAAATGCAAATACCAAAACCCCAATACAATTTAAATATTAACGGGTTGGGACACGGAGCTATGACGGGGCAAATGCTAGAAAAAATAGAAGAGGTATTGTTGCTTGAGAAACCAGATGCTATGGTAGTGTATGGGGATACAAATTCTACATTGGCGGGTGCTTTAGCTGCACAAAAATTAGGAATTAAAATTGTGCATATAGAAGCTGGTTTGCGTTCTTATAATATGGCAATGCCAGAGGAGGTGAATAGAATTTTAACCGATAGAATTTCTAATTTGTTATTATGCCCAACGCAAACAGCTATTGATAATTTAAAAAACGAGGGGTTTGATAAGCATCCTATAAAAATGGTAAATTCTGGCGATATTATGAAAGATGCTGTTTCTTTCTATGGAAAATTATCAAAAGAAAAAGCTACGGTTTTGCAATCGGAAAAATTAGAAACCAACAATTTTGTACTAGCAACCATTCATAGACAGGAGAATACCGATGATATTGAGGTTTTAAAAAGAATTTTTGAAGGTTTAACAGAAATCAACAAATATCAAAAAGTGGTAATGCCTTTACATCCAAGAACAAAATCAATTTTATCAAAACATAATTTAACATATCCTTTAACCTTTATAGAACCTGTGGGGTATTTTGATATGTTGGCCTTGTTAAGTAATTGTAGTTTGGTAGTTACAGATAGTGGTGGTTTGCAAAAAGAAGCATTTTTTAATAAAAAAGCATGCTTAATCGCTAGAGAAGAAACCGAATGGATAGAATTGGTAAAACATGGATTTGCAGAATTAGTAGGAAGTGATTCGGTTAAAATGGTAGCATCATACCGTCAATTACTCCAAAAACAACATGATTTTACCATGCCTTTGTATGGAGACAAAGTAGCAGAAACGATACATGAAGAGATTGTAAAAATGATTAACAGTTAACAATTTGCCATGAACAATTAGTAATTTTAATTTGATAATTACAATTTTTCTTAACCAACAACCAACAACCAACAACCAACAACCAACAACCAACAACCAACAACCAACAACCAACAACCAACAACCAACAACCAACAACCAACAACCAACAACCAGTACATGGGAATTGTTTTAAAAGAATCATATAAAAATACCTTAACGTTGTGTATCGCTATTTTGGTAGGTGCATTAAACACCTTGTTTTTGTATGTATATTTTTTAGATGCTCAGTATTACGGGTTGGTTACCTTTGTGTTGTCTACCGCTTTTATATTAAAACCCATCATTGCTTTAGGAGTAAACTATAGTATTGTTAAGTTTTTTTCATCGTATCAAGACAAAGAAAATAAAGATCGATTTTTAAGTACCATTTTGTGGTTTCCTTTGGTGTTAATACTTCCGATTGCTTTTTTTGGAGTTATTTTTTATGATGGAATTGCCAATTTATTGTCAGAAAAAAATCCATTGGTAAAAAACTATACCTATCTTATTTTTTTAGTAGCGATTGCCAATGCTTATTTTGAAATTTTTTATGCGTGGGCAAAAGTAAATTTAAAATCTGTTTTTGGAAATCTGTTAAAGGAGTTGTTTGTAAGAAGCATGGCTTCGGTATTGTTACTAGCCGTTTATTTTAAGATCATCAACAGCCATCAATTTGTAGTGTGCTTAACAGGAGCCTATTTTTTGCAAACGATTATCATGATGTTTTATGCTTTACAGTTATACAAACCAACATTTTGTTTTAAGTTTCCTGCAAACATAAAAGAAGTAGTGAAATATAGTTTGTACATTATTTTAGCAGGATCTGCAGCGACTATTTTATTAGATATTGATAAGTTTATGATTCCGCAAAAGCAGGTTATAGAACAAGTAGCTTTTTATGCGGTGGCAGTGTATATTGGCTCTGTGATAGAAATTCCTGGTAGAGCAATGGGACAAATTGTACAGCCTTTAACATCAAAAGCCTTAAATGAAGGGAATGATACTGAGGTGTTGGAATTGTATCAAAAAACATCCATTAATTTAATCGTAATTGCTGGATTTATATTTGTTTTAGTTAATGCGAATATAGATGCTTTGTATCAATTACTTCCTTTGGAGTATACCAAAGGTGTTTGGGTAGTTTTTATGATTTCTGTAGCTAAAATGTACCATATGATTCTGGGAAACAACGGAGCTATTATATCTAACTCTAAACATTACAAAATTTTATTGCCGTACGGAATAGGAATGGCTTTGCTAGTGGTGTTTTTAAATCATTGGCTTATCGATGTGATGGGGATTAACGGAGCAGCTTTGGCTACTTTATTGGTGGTTTTACTATTTAACTCAGCCAAACTCTTGTATGTTAAAAAGAAGTTTGGAATTCAGCCTACAACCTCCAAAACAAAATATGCTTTATTACTCATAGGTATCTTGTCTGGGTTAGGAATTTATTTTAGTTTTCCTTTTCATCCTGTATTAAATATTGTTTTAGAAACCTGTGTGCTTGCCCTGTTTTACTTTTGGGTGGCGATTCAATTTCAGTTATCAGAAGATATTAGCAACTTGTACCAAACACTTTGGTTAAAACTTAAACGTTAGTTTTTGTAAAACAATAGGAAATTACTATATTTGCAGCCGATTTAAATTAATTAAAAACAATCATTATGAATCATTACGAAACTGTTTTCATTTTGAATCCCGTTTTATCTGATACTCAGGTAAAGGAAACAGTACAAAAGTTCGAGGACTATTTGGTTTCTAAAGGTGCCGAAATGTTGCATAAGGAAGATTGGGGGCTAAAAAAATTAGCTTATACTATCGAAAAGAAAAAAAGTGGATTTTACCACTTATTTGAGTACAAAGCAGCTGGTGAAGTTGTAGCTCCTTTCGAATTAGAATTTAGACGTGACGATAGCGTTATGCGTTACTTAACTGTAAAGTTAGATAAGCACGCTGCAGCATGGGCTGAAAAAAGAAAGTCTAACTTAAAATCTGCGAAGTAATTATGGCATCAATTGATCAACAAGCAAAAGGAAATGCTAAAGGAGATGTAAGATATTTAACTCCATTAGATATTGAGACTAAAAAAGAAGCTAAATACTGTAGATTCAAGAAAAAAGGAATCAAATACATCGATTATAAAGATGCAGATTTCTTAATGTACTTAGTAAACGAGCAAGGTAAAATTTTACCAAGACGTTTAACAGGAACTTCTTTAAAATATCAACGTAAAGTAGCACAAGCTATTAAAAGAGCTCGTCACTTGGCATTAATGCCATATGTTGGTGATTTATTAAAATAATAAGTAGACAATCATGCAAGTAATATTAAAACAAGACGTTGAGAACTTAGGGTTCGCAGACGATATCGTAGAGGTGAAGAATGGTTACGGACGTAACTTTTTAATTCCTACAGGAAAAGCTGTTTTAGCAACTGAGTCTGCTAAAAAAGTATTAGCTGAAACATTAAAGCAACGTGCTTATAAAGAAGCTAAATTAGTTGAAGAAGCTACTGCTACTGCTGAGGCTATTAAAGGATTAGAAATTAAATTGACTTCTAAAGTAGGTCAAGGAACGAAGTTATTTGGTTCTATTTCTAACATTGATGTTGCAGAAGCTTTAAGCAAAGCTGGACACTCAATCGAAAGAAAATTCATCAAAATTGCTGGAGGATCTATCAAGCGTACAGGTAAATACACTGCGGCTGTTCGTTTACATAGAACGGTTACAGCGGATGTAAACTTTGAAATTATTGCTGAGTAATTTTTACCCAACATTAATTAAAATAGATAAAAGCTCACTAGTACTAGTGAGCTTTTTTTATTTTTGTCTTTTAAATTTAAGAATATAGTATGAAGTACATTCAACTAACCAAAGAACAATTAGAAGAGTTACACCAGGAGTTTGCCACATTTTTAGCATCTCAACAAATTGATGTAAACGAATGGAACGATATAAAAAAAAACAAGCCCGAAGTTGCTGATGAGGAATTGAATATTTTTAGTGATTTGGTTTGGGAAGATGTATTAACAAAAGCAGAGTATTTAGAACATTTTTCTAAGAATAGCATTAATTTGTTTTATTGTACAGAAGGTGTGATTCAACGAATTATGATTAAAACAAACGATGCCTCTATAGATTTAAGTTCTCAAGAAGGAATTCAGGTACTGTTAAATCATCCTAAAAGTGATTCGTTTGAGTTTTTTAAAGGGGCTAAAAAATACAATAAGGAAAGAAATTTAGAAATTTTTGATTTGGTGTTAAAAGGTGCAAGTATCAATAAAGAAGGGATTTTGTATCAGAATTTTAGAAAGTTTGTAAATTAAATGTTGATTTTTTATTTCATCGTTTAGCTATTAACGATGCAACAAATACATCTATCAACAAATCAACAGTAAAAAAATGGACAAAGAACTATTAGCGTATTTAGAAGAGTTTGTTACCGAGGAAAGAAAAGCAACGTTTAAAAAGGTGTTAAGTAATAGAACTAGGCATTTTGCAGTGGTGTTAGAAGATTTGTTTCAGAAACACAATTGGAGTGCTGTAGTACGTAGTTGTGATGTTTTTGGAGTTCAGGACGTGTACACAATAGAGAATAGATACCGAGCGTATATTTCTAATGGAGTAGGGAAGGGCTCTCAAAAATGGATTGATTTTCATCGTTTTAAAAACAATGAAAATAATACGCAAGACTGTGTAGATGCTTTGAGGAAAAACGGTTATCAAATTATTGTGACGACTCCACACGAAGAATCTTCTTTTGTGGCAGATTTTGACATTACAAAAAAATCGGCTTTTGTATTTGGGGTAGAAGGGACAGGAGTATCTAGTGAATTAATGGCCAAGGCGGATGGCTATTTAAAAATACCTATGGTAGGTTTTACAGAGAGTTTAAACGTGTCTGTAGCAGCAGCGATTACGTTGCAGAATACAACAGATAGGTTAAGAAGGTCTGATTTAAATTGGCAATTAAGCCCAAAAGAACAAGAAGAACTTTATGAACAATGGATAGAAAAATCGATAGGATCTGTAAAACAAATTAAAGAGCGATATTATCAGGATAAAGAACTACTTCCTGAGTAAATATTACTCATTAATTTCTTTTTTCAAAAGGATTAATGCGTTTTCAGGATGATCCGCTTCGTATATAACAGTATAAGTTTTGTTTAATATTTTAGGAACTCTGTGTTTTTGAATGTCTTGTTTTTTGATGTATTGTTTTCCGTGTACAGTATAGGAAAATTTGCAAAAAGGTAATTTCCCCCTAGAAAATACTTCTACTACCAATCCTGTAGTTTCTTTTCCCGATTTTTTTAGTTCATCACTATTTTTGCTTTTTATTACCAATAGAGCAATACTAACAATGACAATAAAAAGGAAAACAAATAAAAATTTCATAACAATGTAAATTGATTATTGAACTTGAATGTTTTTTAGCGTTGTTACATATTCACATCGCTCAAAAATAAACGCAAAACGAGTTGTTACTATTTTATTGTTGGTTTTTTTACCAATGGTAGCATCTAACCAATAATCTGGGCAAGGTTTTTTATGTACATTACTTTTAGAACGATCCCATTCGCCTTTATGCAATACGTACTGAATGTCTAACGAATCTAAATGATGTTGTTGGAGCATATATTTTGCTTCTGTAGAAATTTTTAAGGTATCTCTAAGTCTTAATTGGCTTAAAACTCTAGCATTGGGTCCGTAATTAAAGGTAGTTCCTTTTTGTTGATTGATGTAGGTTAAAGCAACTACTCCTAATGCGAGTCCTACTAAATAATAACCAAATCTTCGGATAAGTTTGGCATCAATTTTACCAATCAATTCTTTCATCATGTTCATTCATTTAAGAGCTTAAAAGTACTTAAGTCTATTTAATTTACGGTGTGTTTTGAGACTAAATAATTAATAAATTAATATCTGTAAAAGGAAGCTGAAACCACTCTCCCACAGCTTTTTTAGTAAGTATCCCTTTGTACATATACATACCACTTCTAATAATAGTGTCGTATTTAATAGCGTTTTCAAAACCTCCCTCATCTCCTATACTTAATAAATAAGGAGTAATAATGTTGCTAATAGAAATACTTGCTGTTTTAGCGTATCTGGATGGAATGTTGGGAACACCGTAATGAAACACTCCGTGTTTTAAAAAGGTTGGATTGCTGTGTGTGGTAAGTTCTGAGGTTTCAAAACAACCACCTCTATCAATACTAATGTCAATAATAACAGCACCTTCTTTCATAATCGCTACCATTTCTTCTGAAACAATAATGGGAGCTCTTGTTTTACCTTTAATAGCTCCAATAACTACATCGCAACGCATTAATGCTTTGTTTAGTGCCTTGTGATGTATGGTAGAAGTATATACAGGGTTGTTTAAATTTTGCTGTAACAGTCTAAGTTTGGTAATAGAATTGTCAAATACTTTTACGCTGGCTCCTAGAGCTTGTGCAGATTTTGCTGCAAATAGCCCAGCGGTCCCAGCACCTAGTACCACAACTTCGCAAGGGGGAACTCCACTAATATTTCCTAACAACCTACCTGATCCATTATTTTCTGCATTCATTAACTCTGCAGCAATTAAAATAGAGGCTGTTCCTGCAATTTCACTCAACGATTTTACAATAGGATAACTATTGTGATCATCTTTAATAAAATCAAAAGCAATGGCCGTAATTTTTTTATGAGCAAGTGCTTTAAAATATTCTTGAGATTGTGTTTTTAATTGTAGAGAAGATACTAAAAAACCATCAGGTCTCATGTGTTCAATTTCTTCTAGAGACGGAGGAGATACTTTTAAGACCAAATAACATTGAAAAACTTCTTTAGTATTGTAAGATATCTTTGCTCCAGATTCTGAGTATTCTTTGTCCGAAAAATTAGAAGCCAATCCTGCTCCAGACTCAATAATAATTTGATGCCCTTGTAAGGTCATGGCTGCTACCGCATCGGGAGTTAAGCAAACACGTTTTTCTTCGTGACAGGTTTCTTTAGGAATTCCTATAAATAAACTTCCTTTTTTAGGAGTAATGGCGAGTGTTTCTTCTTGAACATGAAATTTAATTTTACCGAATGCAGATGTGTGTTTTCCCATAGACAAAATAATAGTGCAAACAGATGTTACGCAAGCTCTAAGGTTCTAGATTGATCCTTGTTTGTTTGGATGGTAATTACCTGTGCCTCTAAAGGTAACAAATTTTCTATATTCTCGGGCCATTCTATAAAAGACCATTGGTTGTTGTATAAATATTCTTCAATACCTATATCATAAGCCTCTTCTTCATTTTCTACTCGGTAAAAATCAAAATGATATAAAATTCCGTGCTGCTCTGTTTCGTATTCATTTACCAATGCAAATGTGGGAGAAGAACTAATTTGGCATCCCAATTGTTTTGCAATTTCCTTAATAAGCGTTGTTTTTCCGGTTCCCATAGAGGCATAGAACAGGAGTGTTTTATTTTTTGTGTTTTCAATGATTTTTGTAGCAACTACAGAAATTTCTTGAAGTGTATAGGTAATTTTCATACGGTTTATTTGTACACTCAACTGGATTCGAACCAGCACGTCCATAGGACACTACCCCCTCAAGATAGCACGTCTACCAATTCCGCCATGAGTGCATGTATTGGAATACAAATATCTTTAATTTTTGTTAAAAAAGTAAACACATTTATAAATAAATAACCGAGGTATTGATAGTTTAATACCTCGGTTATTTTAACAGTGAATTATTTGATTTTAATTGTACATCTGTTTTATGTTTAAACAACTGAACAGTTAAACAAATCTACTTTTAAACTATGCGAAAGCATAGTTTAAAAGTAATATTACATGTGTTTATAAAGCTGTAGTAACACGTTTTTTAACTAAATAATCCTCTAAAGCTAAGTGAGAACAATCGTGCCCAATACCACTGTTTTTAATTCCTCCGTGCGGAAGGTAAATCGCATATTTTACACCGTTAATTTGAATTTCTCCAAACTCTAATTCTTCTGTAAAACGTTCAATTCTTTGGTGATTGTTTGTGAAAATATAAGAAGCCAATCCATATTCTGTATCGTTTGCCAGTGCTAATACTTCGTCATCAGAATCAAAACTCATAATTGCAGCAATAGGTCCAAAAGTTTCTTTTCTAAACAATTCCATGTCTGTATTAATTCCAGAAACTACTGTGGGTTCTATCCAATTTCCGTTTTCAGGGAAACCTTCAGGAATTTTTCCTCCATATTCTAAAGTAGCTCCTTTGCTTACAGCATCTTCTATTAACGTAAACATTCTGTCTCTGTCAGATTTTGCGACCATAGGTCCCATAAATACGTCAGGGTTTTCTTTAGTACCAAATCCTAATTTTAATTCAGACGTTCTTTTGATAAATGCTTTTAAGAATTTGTCGTAAATGTTTTTATGTACAAAAACTCTGTTAGCAGCTACACAAATTTGCCCTGTATTGTGGAAGTTTAAAATAATGGCAAGATTTAAAGCTTGTTCAATATCAGCATCCTCAAAAACAATAAAAGGAGCATTTCCACCTAATTCCATTCCTAATTTTTTAATAGAAGTGGTACTGTCGGCAATAATTTGTTGACCTGTTTGCGTAGAACCAATCATGGTAATTACAGCAGGAATTGTACTCGTAGTCATTGGAGTAGCTACCTCTTTACTAGAACCTGCTAAAATATTTACAACACCGGCAGGAAAATGAATGCCTTCTAAAATTTCTCCAAGCATGTAAGCAGATAATGGAGACATGGTGGATGGCTTAATAATTAAAGAGCAACCCGCTGCCAAAGCAGGTCCAATTTTATAACCTACATTTAGCAAAGGAAAGTTCCATGCTAAGTATGCCACAGCAACACCAGCAGGTTGAGAAATCATTTTATGGGTATGCGTGTTGTCATGATCCGGAATTTGTTCTTCCCTTAAGTTTTGCATCGCATTAGGGTACCATTCTAAAGCTTCTGTAAGCCTGTCCATGTCTTCTTGAGAACCCCCGTAGGTTTTTCCCATTTCATGAACCATGGCTGTTTTTAATTCGTGCTCTTTTTCTGAAATCGCATTCTTAAGTTTTAACATCCATGCAGTTCTTTCGGTTAAAGAAAGTTTTTTCCAGTATTTAAAACCTTTTTGAGCAGCTTTTAATGCTTTTTCAGCATCGGCTTTCCCTGCTTTCGCAACTTGTGCAATTGCTTTTCCAGTAGCTGGGCAAATTACATCTTGTTTTTCACCACTCGTGGAATCCACTAGTTTTCCATCGATGTATAATTTTTTATAACCAAAATTTTGAGTAACCATATTCTTAAATATTTTTAGACAAATATATAATTTATATCTAATCTGTTTTTGTGAGATAACATCGATTTAAGAAAGTGTTTTGTAGTATAAATATAAAATTAATGGTAAGTAATTGTTAATTAGGTAATTTCTGTTGATTTATTTTTTAGTGTTTACGATGTACTTTTTTGACAAAGAAAAAGCCTAACTAAAAATAGTTAGGCTTTGGTGACCGGGCTGGGGCTCGAACCCAGGACCCTCTCCTTAAAAGGGAGATGCTCTACCAACTGAGCTACCAGGTCAATTTCCATGCAAATATATGAGTTTTTTTAAGTCTAAAAACTTTTTTACGGATCTTTTTTCTAAGATATTTGTAAACTTTAAAGAAACAGATAGATAGGTATGAAAATAATTCTTTTAGGATATATGGGCTGTGGAAAATCGGCCATCTCTAGGGCATTGAGCAAACAGTTAAATAGTAAAAGAATAGATTTGGATGATGCCATTGAGGAGCGAGAAGGACGTTCTATAGCAGATATATTTAAGGATAAAGGAGAAGTGTATTTTAGAAAATTGGAAACTACTTTGTTACATGAATTGTTAGATAGTAATGAAAATTTTATACTCTCTGTAGGGGGAGGTACTCCTTGTTTTGGTACCAACATGGAAGTTATGAATGCGAAAGGTATAGCTGTTTATCTAAGTGCTAATATCACTACATTGGTAGAACGGCTGTTACCAGAAAAAAACAAAAGACCTTTAATTGCTAGAATTAGCGATGAAGATTTACCTGAATTTATAGGAAAGCATTTGTTTGAACGAAGACATTTTTATTTACAAGCTAAAAAAGCGGTTTCTGTAGATAAAAAGACAGTTAAAGAAATTGCAAACGAGATTTTAAAAGATTTATCTATTTAATTAACACAAATAAGCAACGGTGTCGTTTTCTTTGCTAAAATCAACTTCTACATGTTCTTGCAAAGATGTAGATAAAGAAATTCCTTTAAAATCAGCTTTGATCGGGTATTTTTTATGACTTCTGTCTACTAAAACAGCGGTTTTAAAGGAGGCTAAAGGTACTTCTAAAAAATGTTTTACTCCGTAAATTAATGTTTTTCCAGAGTTGAGTACATCGTCTACAAGTACAATATCTTTGTTTTGATAATCTTTTTTAGCAACACTTGTTTTAATATCTGTTAAAGGATTTTTTTTGTCTAAAATTAACTCACAAAGTGTAATTTTAAGATTACTAATTTTTTCTAAATGTAATTTTAATTGCTCGCAAAAAACAAAACCATTTCCGTTAATACCTGCTAAAATAATTTCTTTAGCGTCACAGTTACTTTCTAAAATCTGAAAAGCAATTCTTCTCGTTTTTTGTGTAATTTCTTTATGCGTTAAAATAATAGATTTTTGCATGGTTAATTAAAATTATGTTTCGGGAGTAAATGTATTGTTTTCTTGGTAATCGTCTAAATCTCTTCGATCTTTTTTACTAGGTCTTCCTGCTCCTTTTTTTCGATAATAATCTTTGGCAAATTTTAACAAATCAGTATGTTCAAAAGCTTCTTTAGGAGTAGTATCTTTTCTATACAAGTCCACCAATTTGGCTCCTACTCTGTTAGGGGGAATGTCTAAAATCTCTAATTGGTAGTTAATTTGGTTTTTTCGAACCATTATTTTTTCTCCAATATATACTTCTTTTGCAGGTTTTACGTTAATATCATTAAGTTTCACATGACCTTTTTTACAAGCATCTGTAGCAATAGAACGTGTTTTAAACATTCTAATAGTCCATAAATATTTGTCAATTCGCATATATAGATTTATAGGAGTTTATTTTTTTGCTAAGGTATGAAAATTGTAAATTGCGTATTCAAAATTAATTAAAGAATGAAATTTAAAAATATATTTTTAGTATTGTTTGTAGTTATTATGGCCTCTTGTCAGGATGATGATGGTGTAGATATTGCATCTCCTCAAGAAGTATTTGATTTAGAGAAAGTAGGTATAGATACTTTTATAAATCGGGTTTATTATGATGAGTCAAGTAAAATATTTAAAGAAATAGATGAAGGACAAACATCCATTAAAGACGATCCTAATTTGAGTGAAGTTTTTTTGACAACAAATGGTGTAGCTTACACAGCTTATGTTTATCAAATTTTTGAAGGTAAAAATACAGCACCAGATAGTAATGATATTGTAAATGTAGATTTCCAGTTGTTTAGTTTTTCTTTTAATGAAGAAGGTGAATTAAGTGCTGATACCACAAATTTAAATGAAAATCAATTTTTTAGAAATTTAGGGACTGAAGTAAATGTATTTAGAGAAGCTTTACCTCTTTTTAAATCTGGAGATGTTTTTGAATCGGAATTAGCACCTAGAACGTATCAAGATTCAGGAGAAGGTTTGCTAATCATACCTTCTGGAATTGCTCCTCAAATAAATGGAGATACTGTTTTAATTCCTATTATTATAAGATTTAAATTAAGAAGTGTTACCCTTGTAGCAAATACAAATTTATAATTTTAAAATACATATAAATTAAAATAAAAACCTTGCGATAAGCAAGGTTTTTATTTTTTATAGAAGAATCAAAATCTATTTCAAAAGTATAAAATACATCATCATTTTAGGAAATTAAAATACTTTAAAACTAACGTAAATATTCACTTATTTAGACGAATTATGTTTTATTTTTGTGTTAAAATCTAATTATTATGAGCAAGGCTATTTATATTGCAGCTTCACATTCTAACAGTGGTAAATCTATCGTTACTTTAGGTTTAATGCGTTTGTTGCTAGGAAAAACGACTAAGGTAGGTTATTTAAAACCTATTATTACTACTAAAAAAAATCACAAAGATTTTCATATAGAAACTATTTTATCTCATTTCGATTTAGACATAGATTATAAAGATGCCTATGTCTTTACTGGTAAAGAAGTCATTACTAAAAGAAATCAAGGGAAAAGTGGAGAAGTGATAGATACGATTATAAAGCAGTATAAAAAATTAGAATCAAAATACGATTTTATATTAGTTGAAGGGACAGATTTTGAAGGAGATGCTACTTCTTTTGAAGCCGAATTAAATGTTAAAATTGCTAAAAATTTAGGAATTCCAGCGTTGATTATTAGCAAAGCAAGAAAAGGAGCTTCTGTTGATGATTTAATAGAAAGCACAAAATTAATTTATGATACGTTTATTAGAGACGAAGTAAATGTGTTGTCTGTAATTATTAACAAAGCCAATCCAAGTCATACCGATGTTATTAACAACCATTTAGAAAAAATAGTACCTAATTCGGTAGTAAAAGCAGTTGTTCCGTATTCAGATAAACTATCAAACCCTACGGTTGCAGAAATAGTAAGAGAGCTTAAAGCAGAAGTAATGTTTGGGGAAGAAGGATTAAACAATCCTATTGGGGCTTATGGAGTAGGAGCCATGCAATTAAGAAACCATTTAGAACATTATGTAGATAATTATTTGGTAGTGACTCCAGGAGATAGAGCAGATATTATTTTAGGAGCTTTGCAAGCAAACAGTTCTAAAAACTACCCTAAAGTATCAGGTATTGTATTAACAGGAGGATTAAAACCAGAAAAAACGATTTTAAAGTTAATTGATGGTTTGTCGGATGTAGTGCCTATTTTATCCATAAAAACAGGAACTTTTGAAGCAGCAACCAATTTAGCCAGTGTGCAAGCTCAAATTTATAAAGAGAATACCGATAAAATTTTAGCTTCTATTAGAATTTTTGATAAGTACATTCCTACAGAAGAGCTAACTCATCAGCTAATAAAAACTAAGGTAGATGGAATGACTCCTAAAATGTTTCAATACAATATGATTGATAGAGCAAGTAGTGCTAAAAAAACGATTGTATTGCCAGAAGGAAACGATACCCGTATTTTACAAGCAGCCGCTATGTTGGCCACATTAAATATTGTAGATGTGGTGTTGTTGGGAGCTATTGAAGAATTAAAAGAAA
>CALHCC010000066.1 GCA_937930675.1 uncultured Flavobacteriaceae bacterium | reverse complement strand
TCATAATTACAAAGGTACGTAATTCCCTTGTTAAGTATCTTGATTAAGATTTAGATTCTAACCTACAATACTCTCTGTTTTTTTTTGAAAAGTACCGCGAATAAAGATATATTTACATTCTCTAAAAACAACAACTAGTGGCAGAAGACAACTTATTTTCAATTGCTTTTTACAATACCGAAAACTTATTTGATTATAAGGATGACAAACATACGTTAGATAATGATTTTACTCCTAGCGGTAGAAAAAAATGGGGACAATACAGATACCAACACAAAGTAAATAAAATAGCAAAAGTTATTTCTAAAATTGGAACACAACACTGCGTATTTCCTCCTGTTTTAATTGGTTTAGCAGAAGTAGAAACCAAAGAAGTCGCTTTAGATGTTATTAATAGCGAAACATTACGCTATTTAAATTACGATTGTATTCACTACGAGTCTCCTGACGAAAGAGGTATTGATGTTGCCTTATTATATCACAAAGACTTTTTTGAAATACTATATTCCGAAGCTATTCATGTAGATGTTTTTGAGACCAATGGTGTAAAAGATGATACCCGAGATATTTTATATGTAAAAGGAAATTTATACAACGAAGAAACACATGTATTTATAAATCACTGGCCCTCTAGAAGAAAAGGAATTGATAAAACACATTTAAAAAGAATTTCTTTAGCAAAATTACTCAGTAAAAAAATAGAAGCTATTTTAGACAAAGATACCGATGCTAAAATTATTGTTATGGGAGATTTTAACGACGATCCTACTTCTGAAAGCATTGCAAAACACTTAGTATCCAATAAAATTAAAAATCCTGCTACCGAATTGCTAACACCTACACAAGGAAGCCTAAGTCACAATGGTGTTTGGCATTTGTTCGATCAAATACTACACAGTGTATCGTTTCAAAAAGATAAAGGTAATCAATTTGTGAAAGCTGAAATTTTTAATCAAGAATTTTTAACCGATTGGACAGGTAGAAACAAAGGGGAACCTTTACGTACCTATATTGGTAAATTTTACAGAGGAGGTTTTAGCGATCATTTTCCGGTATTTAGTGTTTTTAAAAAATAACGTACTTTTAAAAAAAGTCTTTTTTGAAAACACTTGAATTATTACAAACCTTAAAAAATTTACAAACAAAAAGCTACCAACAAGGATATCTTAATGGTATTTTTGCTTCTCAAAGACTTCACCCATACATAACTGCATATAAAAGAGAAGACGAGAACATCTTTTTTTCCAGTGCAATTGCATTTACACTGCAAGAATACTTTGAAGAACTTACAACTACCGAGCAAAAAATAGCTTTAAAAATTATAAACAAAACTGTTGGATGTTATCCTAAGTTTAAAAATTTTCAAGGAGAAAATACCTATAATTTTTTTAAGACAAATCCTATGGACTTTTTTCCTAATGGATATGTAATGCGTAGGTTTAAATTTTTTAAACTAGCCGACGATGCAGATGATACTTCTTATGTTTATTTAACAGACTCTAGCCAAACATCTTCTGATGAATTAAAAAACAAACTTATTAAACATGCAAATGGTACAATAAAATGGAATTGTTTTTTACCTCATTCATACAAAAAGTTAAAAGCATACAGCGTATATTTTGGCAAGCATATGAATATTGAAATTGACGTTTGTGTTTTATGTAATATTTTATTGTGGCAATATAAAAATCAGCTTGATATTACAAAACAAGACATTGATTCTGTACTATTTATTAAAGAGAGTATTGTTTCTAAAGATTATATACACCAACCCTATTTAATAGCTCCTTGTTACCCTACCACAGCTCAAATTTGTTACCATGTAACTCGTCTTTTAAAAGAGTTTAATTGCCATAAAATGTTATCAGACTTAAAACCTATATTAATTAATGATATCCAAGATCTTTTGCAGCAAGAAACTCTATTTATAAATCAATTACTTTATCAAATTTCATTATTAAACCTAGGAGTAACACCAACTATTCTTTTTAATTATCAGATAAACGATTTAACAAATAAGATTCGCTTTTTTTACACGTCTATACCATTAATGTCACATAAATTATGGCTTAGAAAGCTACAAAAATATACTATATTTAAGTTGGTTAGTTTACAAACTACTTGTAAAGGCTATTTGCTTTCTCTACTTTTAGAATATGAGATCCTGCAAAAAAAAAACTACACAAAATAGTGTAGTTTTTTTTGCAGAATTCTTTTCAATATGGCTTTATTGCTTCACCATTTTTCTTTGTATTATTTTTTCTCCTGTATTAATATTTACAAAATACACCCCCACAGACAATCCCGAAAGATCTACATTTCCTTTTTCTGAAAAGTTATAATTATTAATATGTTTTACTAACTGGCCAGTAGTATTAAACACATCTACTTGAGCAGTTCCTACAGACTCAACCTCATTAAACTCAAAACCTACTGCTTTCTCTAAATTATTAGCAACACTACCATTTGTAGGACATGCTCTTAACAACTCTCTAAAACCAATAAAATTTGTCTGATGTTCTGCTCTAGAACGATTGTTAAACGTAATATTTTGAACCCTAACAGAATAACACATTAAAGGAGCTCCTTGTGTTGGATTACCATTATTATCTGTAATATTCGTTACACAGGCAGAGTTTGCTCTATTATCTATGGCTCCTACTGAACGAAAAATCCTAGATTCTCCATCTGGGCTAATGGGTGTATTTAGTAAGTTATCTTGTCTTCCATTACATCTAAAAAATGCAATCATTCTGCCCGTTACTTGTGCTCCTGTTGCTTGAGGGTTTACCGTAATATTTCTAATAATTGAATTTGAATTAAAACTACCCGAATTTGCTACTGCGGTTCCAGTTGCTTCAACGTTTACACCTCTAAAACCTGGTGCCAACACAACACCAAATGCAGAAGCATCAGCTCTTACACCACCTACTTCCACCAATCCTTGATTTACACGGTGTGGAGATAACAATACTGCAGCCTGACCATTAGACACTCTAACGTTTCTAGCAGCAATGTTATTAATCGTCATCGAACTGTCAGAAGATACAATACGCCCATCGCTCTCTATACGCAATGATACCCCCCCGGTACCATTTAAATTTGTGAAAAGAATATCTCTACCAGCAACCATTTGCGTAATTCCAAACCCTGCTCTAGCACTAGTTTGTCTTACATTATTTATAAAACCATTTCTAGGAACTCTATTAAAATTTCTTTCTCCACCTTCAAAACTAAAAAACAAACTTGCAAATAGGGTGTTTGCGTCATTTATAATAACATTGCGTAATCTAAAATTAGTTACATTACCAAATCTAGCTAAAGTAGCTTGTGTAGTACTATTGTTTGCTCGTATGTTTACAGCAAACCTTCCTCCCATTCCTTCTACAGAAACATTTCTAAGAGCTGTAGCACTACCGTTACCAAACATAAAAATATTGTTTCTAAAACCTGGTAATAAACGAGTAATAATTCTAATATTACTTTGAATTCTAATCCTAATATTATCTAACATATTAATATTTGCCAAATAAATATTTTTCCTACCGCTTACAAATGTATCATTATCAATATTTGCCGCTAAAACTTCAATCGTACCTCCTCCTAGTCCAGACAATCTCCTAATTTCAAAGTTTAATCGTTGTGAATCTACAGCATCATTATTTCCAGTTAACCTAATTCTAAAAGTCGTTCGTCTCATCCCAGAAGTTAAGGTAAAATAATCATTAGGGGTAGTTGATAATGTAAATGCCTGAGAAAATCCGAATTGTACAGAGCACAATAAAACAAATGCGACAAACAGATTTTTAAATTGTATTTTTTTAATCATAATGAGGTATATTTTAAACTTACCTCAAAACTAACACAATATTGATAAATTAAAACAACTTTTTGACGTCAAAATTTGCATTATACACAATACATAAAGAAACCAACTAACTTTACTCTTTAAAAACATAAAAAATTTTATTAGAATTCAATATTTCTCTATGCATAGCATTTCTATGAACTTATATAAGATTATCGTTTTCTCTTGTTAATCAGAACTTTTGTTTTTTTAAACAACTATTATCATCTAAACAATAAACGATTTTAAAACTTTAAGTTTTATAAAAAGATGACTGTTTTTTTATTCTATATTTATTTTAAAAAAACAATTAAAAACGATGAATTCTCTATAAAAACAACAGACAAGCAACATTAAAAAAAGATAAAAAAATCAATATAGTACTATATTAAAAACACAAAAAAGCCATAACGTTAAACGTTATGGCTTTTTTGTGTTTTTAACTCTATTTAAATACGTTGTTCTAAATATTTTTAGCTAACCAGTCTCCAACCTCAGAAGTTCCATAAGACGTACCTCCATCAGCTAAATCTTCTGTTACAATTCCTTCTGCTAAAGCCTTGTTTACAGCTTCACGAATTAACTTTCCTTCCTCTGCTAAACCAAAACTTTCAAACATCATAGCAGCAGACAATACCGTTGCCATTGGATTTGCAATGTTTTTCCCTGCAGCTTGAGGATACGAT
>CALHCC010000065.1 GCA_937930675.1 uncultured Flavobacteriaceae bacterium | reverse complement strand
ACAGATTTGGCTCTTACTCTTTCACTTTCTTTACCATCTGTAGTTAAAATTAACAAGCCCTCACTTGTTTCATCCAATCGACCAATCGCCATCACTCCCTCTGGAAAATCATACAAACTTCCTAAAAACTTTTTTTTGTGTGCATTTTTTTCTGCACTTACAAACTGAGAGATATAACCGTAAGGTTTATGAATTAAAAAATGTCGATCCATAAATTTTACAAAATAGAAAGGATGTTTTCTGTAGGTCTGGCTATTACTGCTTGGTTTTTATTAACTACAATAGGCCTCTCTATTAATTTAGGGTGTGCAACCATCAGTGTTATTAACTCTTGGTCTGTTAAGGTCTTATGTTTAAAATCTGTTTTCCAAATAGCTTCATTTTTTCTGATCAATTCTATGGGTTTTATGCCTAAGTGAGCTAAGATTTCTTTTAAACTTTCTTCTGTAAAACAAGTTTCTAAATATTTTATTACTTCAAAATCTACTTTTTTTTCTTCTAACAAAGCCAGTCCTTGTCTACTTTTACTACATTTGGGATTGTGATATATTTTAATCATATCAATCTTTTTTAAAATACTTTATAATTCGTTTTTAGCAGATGGTTGTCCTTGTTGCATAAGGTAGGATTTTATAAAACCATCAATATCTCCATTCATCACTGCATCTACATTTCCTGTTTCGTAAGCCGTTCTTACGTCTTTTACCAATTTATAAGGATGCATTACATAATTTCTTATTTGCGAACCAAAGTCAATTTTCATTTTGTTTGCTTCTATTTCATTACGTGCAGCCATTTTTTTCTGCAATTCCAATTCGTATAACTGCGACTTTAGTAATTGCATGGCTTTTGTTTTATTGTCTAATTGAGAACGTGTTTCTGAGTTCTCTATTATAATTCCTGTGGGATGATGACGCAAACGTACCGCCGTCTCTACTTTATTAACATTTTGTCCTCCTGCCCCACTGGCTCTCATGGTTTCAAAACTATAATCCGAAGGGTCTATTTTAATCTCTATAGAATCGTCTACCAAAGGGTATACGTATACAGAAGCAAAAGAAGTGTGCCTTTTTGCATTGCTATCAAATGGAGAAATACGCACCAGTCTGTGTACTCCATTTTCTCCTTTTAAATAACCAAAAGCGTATTCACCATCTATTTGAATAGTTACCGTTTTTATTCCTGCCGTATCTCCATCCTGAAGGTTTAACTCTTTTAATTTAAACCCTTGTTTGTTAGCCCACATAGAGTACATTCTAAGTAACATTGCAGCCCAATCACAACTTTCTGTTCCTCCTGCTCCTGCTGTTATTTGTACCACCGCACTCATTTCATCTCCTTCTTCGGAAAGCATGTTTTTAAACTCTATACTTTCTATAAGCGCTATCGTTTCTTTTTCTAAAGTAATAACTTCTTCTTCTGTAGCTTCTCCTTCTTTATAAAAATCCAACAATACAGCTAAATCATCTACTAAATTTGTAGCCTTTTGATAATCTTCTACCCATTTTTTTAAACCTCGTAACACTTTCATATGTGCTTCGGCTTCTTGGGGTTTGTTCCAAAAATTAGGAGATAAAGATTGTTCTTCCTTATTGCTTATTTCTATTTTCTTTTGATCAATATTTAAATATGCTTTAAGATTGGCCACTCTTGTTTCCAACTTATTTAATTGTTCTTGAGTTATCATACGGTAAAAATATAAAGGTAATTTATGACTACAAAAAAAGAGGCTTTAGAGCCTCTTTTTTTTATATGTATGAAACCTTACTAGTATCTAGAGGCTCTGTAATCTTCAATTTCAACATCTTCTTTTAAAGCCGTAGCTAAACTTCTAGAAACTGATGATTTTAATTGGTTTGAAACTTCGCTTAATTTCACTTTCGCTTCTTCTTTAGTTGTATTCACTGTCGCTTTTGTTTTAACAGCAAATACTCCTTTTTCTCCAACAATGTTCTTAATAACTTTATTTTGTGAGGTTACATATGCAGCCCCCACAACACCATGTTCTATTCCTACACCTGGAATAAGAGCAGCAGACAAACGAACGTCTTTAAAGTTTTGCACCGTTACTTTATTTTCTTTTGCAATTGCTTCTAAATTATCAGCATTCATTTTCGCTTTTAACAATTCAGCTTTTTTTTGTTTGATTAAAATAGGCTCTACTGTACTAAAAGCAGTTGATGGAGACATGGTTCCTTTCTTTTGTTTACCTGCCAAAGCAACTACAGCATATCCTTTTTCATCTAAATCAAACCTTTTGATATCTTTAATACTTGTTTCTTCGTTAAAAGCCCATCTTACTACGCTTCTGTTCTCTCCAATAACACTTACATACGCATCTAGTGCTTTTAAACCATTTGCAGGACTTACAGCATATCCTTTTTCTTTTGCTAAAGTTTCAAGATCTTGTCCCTTTCTTAGTGAATTTGCAAACGTTTCTGCTTGTTCAAATATTTTATTTTCTGTAGCTTCTGATGCTTCTACCTTTCTAGAAATTGTTGCTAATTTATAGGCATCGTTAAAGTCTTTTTGATTTTCAATCGTAATAATATGATACCCAAAAGTTGTTTTTACAACTCCTTTAGCTCCTTTTGTGTTTTCAAAACAAAAATCTCTAAATGCAGGAACCATACTGTTATACGTAAACCATCCTAAATCTCCTTTTTTAGCTGCTGATCCTGGGTCTGAAGAATAATTCTCTGCCAATTCTCCAAATTTTCTAGTGTTTTTAGTTACTACTTTTAAAATACTATCTGCTAGTTTTTTTGCATCTTCTGATGTTCTAGTCGTGTTTTGTTGAGCTCCTCTAGCTCCTGCATAACTAATTAAGATATGACTTGCTTTTACAGAATCTGGGAGTTTTTTTACATCTAACAACTTAGATATTTTGTAATACTTAGAAAACTTATAAGGTCCTACAATACTTCCTACACTGCTATTTTTAACATCTTCTTTAATTACCGTTGGTAATTCACTTTCTTTCTGAAACTTATCTATTAAAGGTAAATCTGTTCCTACTTCTTCTACAAATTCTTTTATGTTTTCTGTGTTTTGTAAACCTTGTACTAATTCTGTAGACTTTGTAATTTTATTGTACTCTTCTTTGTCTTGTAACAATCCTTCTAACTCTTGTTTAATAGCTTCTTCATCTTCTTTAGAGGCTTTAAAAGAGAATTTTACAATTTTTAAATTTCTTGTAGCTTCTGTTTGAAATTGTTCTTTGTTGTCATCAATATAGTCCGCTACTTCATCTTCAGTAACTTTTACATCTGTATTTTTAATAGACGAAAATGGTAAATAAACATAATCTGCAGAAACTTTTGAGTTTTCTAAAATATAATCGTTTACCGCTTCGTTTTCAGAAACATTTACTCCTACTTTAACTAAATTGTTATAAGCTTGAATTAATAAGTTCTTTTTTATTGCTTTTTCATAGTTTATCCATCCTTCTAAACGAGCTTTACTCTCTTTAGAGCTATCTGTTTGTAAGTTGGCAACATATTCTTTTAACTTATCTTCGTTAAATGCTCCTGAAGCATCTTTAAATTGAGGAGAGTTTTTAATTTCGTTATTAGAAATAATTGCTTCCCAAATTTCTCCCTCTCCTACAACAACTCCTGCTTCTTCTAATTTTGTTTCGTATACTTTTTCGTTTACCAATTGATTCCACACCGTGTTTTCAATAGTCATTGCTCCATAGTTAGCATTACGAGATTGAGCTTTTGTAGTTTCTACTTTGGTAGCATATTCTTTATATGTAATTTCTTTACCGTTAACGCTTCCTACAACATCACTATTTTTATTGCTAAAAAAGTCAATGATATCTTTAGGACTTACTACGAATGAAAACATTGCTAAACCAATAACGATGATTAAAATTCCTGAGCGATCTCTAATTTTTGATAATATTGCCATTTGCTATCTGTAATTTTTTTTGATTGTCCGCTAAAATACAATTTCAATTGAAATCAAGAAATAAAAAGGACGTATTTAAAGTAAAAAAGATTATTCTACTTTATAATTTGTTTTGATATACACTTCTTCAATACGTGTATTTGAAACTTTTACTATTTTAATGTAAAAATCATGAATTACAAACTCTTCTTCTTTTTCGGGAATGTCTTCTATATTTTCGATGATAAACCCTCCTAAAGTTTCGTAAGATTCTGATTTGGGTATGTTTAAATTGTAAATTTCGTTTAAATAATCTACCTCCAGTCTTGCAGAGAACTGAAATTCATTCTCATCAATTTTTTTCTCTGTTAGTGCTATTTTATCATGTTCGTCTTCTATTTCTCCGAACAATTCCTCAACAATATCTTCTACAGTAATTACTCCAGAAGTCCCTCCATATTCATCAATCACCACCGCAATGCTTTTTCGTTTTTTCATCATGGTGTTCAATACATCATTAATCATCATAGATTCTGGAATGTACTCAACAGGTAAAATAACAGATTTTATTTGTTTGGGTAATTTAAACATTTCAAAGGCATGTACATAACCTACAATATCATCTAAAGAAGTTTTATAAATTAAAATCTTAGAAAAACCTGTATCCACAAATCGTTGTTTGAGCTTACCTACTTTTTCATGAATTTCCATCGCTTCAATATCTGTTCTAGGAACCATAATTTCCCTTGCTTTTACAGAATTAAAACTTAAGGCATTCTGAAATATTTGAATTTCAGAATCGATATCCTCATCCTCTTTTTTTCCGATTTCTATTTGCTTGTCTATAAAATCTCCCAGTTCTTCTTTACTAAATTCTGATTCTTGCTCATCTTCATTGGTATTAAAAAATAATTTTAACAACGTGTTAGATATTTTTTCTATAAACCAAGATATAGGATAAAAAACAATAAAAAACACATAGGCTGGTAAGGTAAAAAAACGTAGTACTTCGTTGGCATAAACTCTAAAAATAGCTTTGGGTAAAAACTCTGCCGTTACTAAAATTAAAATGGTAGAAATAAGTGTTTGTAGTATTAACAAAGTAAAATCGTTAAAATCTACGGGTAGTAAAGCTATTAACTTCTCTCCCATATAATAACTATACACTACCAAAGCAATGTTATTTCCCACTAACATCGTGGTGATAAATTTGGACGATTTTTCTGTTAAAATGGTTAACAACTTAGAGGTAATTCCCTCTTTCTTTTTTTCTAAAGCAACTTGTAATTTATCTGAAGATACAAAAGCTATTTCTAATCCTGAAAAAAAGGCTGAAAACAGAATGGATATAACAATAATAAGAAAGATGATATCCATATATTAGGAATTAAATCTTCTGTTTTTATATTTTAATTTAAAAACAAACATAAAAATAGCCAGTACAGCCATAATTCCTGATACCATTGCTTTTTGTTTGTCTACATTCCAATTCAAAACAACTTCAACCAAAAAAACAATTCCTACTACTAAATATGCCCACGCAATTATTTTTGAAAACTTATACATTTTATTCTTCTTGATGATCGACAACAAAGTTACCGTTCGTATTATTTAAAATCCAGTTATTTAATCCGTTATCAGATTCAAAACCTACACCATGAATGGTATCTGTTTGGGTATAAATTACAAAAGGTGATTCTGTAAAAAAATAATCTGCTTTTTGATCCCAATACATTTGCTCAGAGTTTAATGTAATCCCTTCTGCATGATTGATGATTTCAACCTTTCCTATAATTTCTGAAAAAGACGTATTTGCATAACTAATTGCATATTTTCCTTTAATCGTTACAGAATCTCTTGTTGTTTTATTAATGGTAACTATCTTAATTCCTTTAGGAAATTCTGAATACGGATGGAGTTTTCTATTGCTAAAGTCTAACAATACAGGAGCTATTAACCTATTAGTAACACGTCCAGAATCTTTATACATATGATTTATATCTTGAGCAATTCCAACTGGTAAATTTTGGTCTGCCAAAAAATCATTAATTTCCTTTGT
>CALHCC010000064.1 GCA_937930675.1 uncultured Flavobacteriaceae bacterium | reverse complement strand
CAAGCCAATGAAAAAATGGACGAAGCCATTGTAAAAAGATTGTACCGTTTGTTTAAAAAACCAGTAAAAGAAGGAATTATGCCTATGTCTATTCAAAAATTAGGAAATAATTCTGTAGCCACAGTACCTGTTTTGTATGATTTGGTGTTAAAAAATCAATTACAAGGACATGCAGTAGCTAAGAACGATGTCGTTATTTTTGCTTCTGTAGGTGCAGGTATGAATATTAATGCTATTACTTATAAAGTTTAGGATTATTAAGCATCTACTTTTAATCTAGAATTAGCAGTAACAGCTTGACTGCTATAGTTTCCTAATTTGTATTTTTGATAGGCGGTAATGGCAATCATGGCCGCATTGTCTGTAGTATATTCAAACTTAGGTATATAACAAGTCCATCCAAAGTGTTTTTGGGCCTGTAGTAATCTATTTCTAATTTCGGAATTTGCAGACACTCCTCCAGCAATAGCTACTTGTTTAATATCGGTACTTGCAACCGCTTTTTTTAATTTATCCATTAAAATTTCTGCAATTGTATTTTGCACACTCGCACAAATATCATGTAGATGTTCTTTAACAAAGTTGGAATTGAGTTTTGTTTGTTTTTGGATAAAGTATAGAATTCCTGTTTTAAGTCCGCTAAAGCTAAAATGATGTTCTTTAACTTTAGGTTTGGTAAATTTAAAAACAGGCTTTCCTAGTTGGGCATATTTGTCAATTAAAGGCCCTCCAGGATAAGGTAGTCCTAAAATTTTTGCAGTCTTGTCATAAGCTTCACCTACAGCATCATCAATAGTTTCTCCCAAAACTTCCATTGTAAAATAGTCGCTTATTTTTATAATTTGAGTGTGTCCACCACTAATCGTTAAACAAATAAAAGGGAACGTAGGTTTTTTGTCATTTGCATCGTCAATAAAATGAGCTAAAATATGAGCTTGCATGTGGTTAATAGCCAATAAAGGAATGTTTAAACCCAATGCCATAGATTTGGCAAAAGAAGCTCCAACTAATAAAGATCCCATTAATCCAGGACCTTGTGTAAATGCAATAGCATGCAATTGTTCTTTAGAGATGTTTGCTTTTTTTAAAGCAGCAGCTACTACGGGAACAATGTTTTGTTGGTGAGCTCTAGAGGCCAATTCAGGTACGACTCCTCCATATTGTGCATGAATGTCTTGATTGGCTACAATATTTGATAAAATTTGTTCGTTACAAATAACAGCAGCACTGGTATCATCACACGAAGATTCTATGGCTAAGATGTATACGTTATCAGACATATTTAGAGTTTAATTGACTATTTTTGTCTAGCAAATTTAGGGCTTATAAAAACAATAATAAAAATAGTACTAAGGTTTTTATTAGTGGTGGTAATTTTATTACTGTTACTACTTATTGCTATGCAGTTTGGTAAAACACAAAAGTTATTAGCAGATAAGGTTTTTGATTATTTAAACAACAAATACAATGTTGCTTTTGTGGTAGATGATATTAAAATTTCTCCTTTTGGAGAATTTAACATTCAAAACCTTTTAGTTAAAGATCATCATCAAGATACCTTAGTTTATGCTAAAAATGTACAAGGAGTTGTTTATGATTTGCATGAAATTAAAAATAAAGTAATTTCTATTAAAGATGTTGAGCTTTCGAATGTGTGGGTGAATGATAAAACATATGTAAACGAAAAAATAAGTAGTTTAATGGTTTTTTCTAATCAATTTACTCCCAAGAAAAAAAGTAAAAAAGCTTTACAGATACTCTTAAAGAATATACAATCACATCAAGTTAGATATGCAAAGCTAAAAGATACAACTCCTCTGGTAGACTTTAGTGAAATAGGCGGAAATATTAAACAGGTAAACATTAAAGGAATTAATGTGTTTGCAGAAACAGATTCCCTTTCGTTTAAAGATATTTATCAAATAAATTATCAAAAAATACAAACAAAATTTCGTTATTCATTATCAGAAATGCATTTTGAAGATACGCATATTGTTACAGATAGTTCTAGTCTTTATTTAGATGCAAAATTTTTATCCTCAGACATTGGTTATGCCAATTTTGTGAATACTGTAAAAGTAGAGGGAGAAATTCATAAAAGTAATTTGGCAATAAGCGATGTTCATAAAATTTACCCTCACTTTGTAAAAAACACCAACTTTCATATTTCTTCAATTGTAAAAGGTACGTTAAACGATTTAAAATTAGATAAAACAATTATTGAGTCAGAAGACGAAACGGCAATGTTAAAAGGAGATTTTTTACTGAAAAATAGTATTGAAAATAGAGAATCTTTTTGGTTTTCGGGAACTCATACTACTTTAAAAGCCATTCCAAATACGTTGTTTGATGTTGTTCCAGAACAGTACCAAGCGTCACTTCCTACAGAATATTATGGTTTAGAAAACTTTAATTATAAAGGAGATGTGTATGTTTCTAAAACTACATTAGTAACCAATGGTTATGTAACGAGTAATTTAGGGAGTTTGAATGTGAACGGAGTTGTTGATGGTTTAACATCTGAAACTAGAAAGTTTGATGTGAAATTTAAAAATGGGTTGGTGTTGCCAAATCAACAATTTAAGCATTTAAAGAGCATGGCTTTTGAAGGGACTACGTCTGGAGTTCTACATAAAAACACAAAAAATATAGAGAGTGCTATTGCAGTGGAACAACTAAGTTATAAAAACAATACGTTTTCGGACTTAAACTTAAATTTAACGATTGATGATAAAGATATAGATGCAAAATTAACCTCAAGAGATTCTTTATTATCTTTTACTTCGGATTTACAGTTAAAAAATACACCTTTGGAGGGTAAAAAGTATAAAGTTGGTTTTAAAATAGACAAAGCAAAATTATCAAAACTGTTTCCTGCTAACATCTCTTTTCAAAAAAACATAACGGCCAATGGTGCTTTAAATATAGAAGAACATGTAGGCAACGTTAAAGCTATAGGATCGGTTAATAATTTACATATAGAAACAGTTTCAGATTCGTTAGATTTAAATCATGTAGATTTGACCTTTGCATCTAAAGGAATTCAGAAAACAATCAATCTATTTTCTAAGGATTTGATAAAATTAAATGTAGAAGGAGATTTTGAGTTTGAAGATTTTGAAAAACTAGTAGAAAACGCACTTTACAAATTTATACCCGGTCAAAAAACAAGGAGTGATGTAAAAGGACAAACCATAAATTTTGCCATGGAATTACATCCTAGTTTTGTAAAGTCTTTTACAAACAAAGCTCAGTTTTCTAAGGTGATTGATGTGTCGGGAGTGTTAGATACACAAGGAGATAAAGGAGTTATTTATGCCAATACTCCTAGTGTGGTAGCAAATGATATTCGTGTAGATAGTTTAAAAATAGTATTAGACAATTCTAACAAGTGGATTAACTCTAATGTTTCTGCTAAAGAGTTTACGTATAAAAAACAAGTTTATCAAGAAGTATCTTTATTAGGTAAAAAACTAAATGATACACTTTTTGTGCGTTCTAATTTTAATTCCGATAAGCTAAACAATAGAGCAATATTCTATCTAACTACGCAAGATGAATTCATCAACATAGGTATAGAAAATGTATATTTTAAATACTTAAATTCTATTTGGGCAAATAAGTTAGAAAAAACAAACACCATCAACTATAATTATAAAACAGGTTTATGGAAGTTTAACGATTTGTTTTTTGCCAATAAAAAACAAGAACTTAGTTTTAACGGAGAAATTGGTAAAAACAAATCAAAAGAATTAAAACTTACGTTGCAGGATGTAGATTTACAACAAATTTTACCCAATATTGATAGTTTAGAAGTAGGAGGTTTTGCTAGTGGAGAGATCTTTTTTAAAGAAAAGAATAATTTATTAAAACCTAACGGAAATTTAACCATTCAAGATTTAAATTTAAATGGAGTTCATTACGGTTTAATGAAAACAAGTATTTATCCTAATGAAAAAAAATTAGGCTACGATGTAAATTTAAATATTATCAATAATAATACAGAGAACATTGCTGCAAGAGGAGAAATTATTGTAGATGCGAATAACTTTCTAACTTCTGCAATCTCTTTAAACGTTGTCTTAGATCAGTTAAAATTAAATTCATTAAGCCCTTTAGGTAGAGATGTGTTGTCTGCCATTAGGGGACAAGCGAATGGTACTTTTACAGTGTCAGGAAAATTAAACGATTTTAGTACCTATGGTGATATTAGTTTAGTAAACGCAGGTTTAAAATTTCCCTATTTAAATACCGATTATAATTTAACAGACAATGCTACGGTAAAACTCCAAGGAAAAACGTTTGTGTTTAAAAAGGTAAGGTTAGAGGATGATAAATTTAAAACAACAGGAGATTTATCGGGTACTATTAATTATGATAAGTACAATAATTGGTTTTTAGATTTAAAGATAGATACCAATAACCTGTTGGTGATGAATACCGAACAACAAGAAGACTCCAAATATTTTGGAACTGGTTTTATGAAAGGATTTGCAACCATTAAAGGTTTTACCTCTAATTTGGCAATTAATGTTACAGGAACCACTTTAGAAAATACAAAATTTACCTTGCCAATTAGTGATGTAAGTGAAGTAGAAAGTAATCGTTTTATTTATTTTAAAGAAGTATCAAAAACAGAAAATCGTACATCAGAAAAAACAGCAGTAAATACTGCAGAAGGAGGGTTAACGATTGCCTTAAATTTAGACATTACCAAAGACGCTTTTGGAGAAGTTGTAATCGATCAAACTTCTGGAAGTTCGCTACAAGGTAGAGTAGATGGAAGGTTGCTGGTAGACATAGATAAGTATTTTAATATAAAAATGTATGGAGACTTAGTGGTTGAAGAGGGGCTTTATAATTTTAAATACGGGGGAGTTATTAACAAGCCTTTTGTAGTTAAAAAAGGAGGTACTGTTTCTTGGAGTGGAGATCCTTACAAAGCAAACTTAAACATACAAGCAGTTCATAGCGTAAAGGCAAATCCTAAAGTTTTATTAGAGAATTTATCTGTAAACCGTAAGATAGATGTAGACTTGGTTACGCAAGTAACAGGAGAGCTGTTTGAGTCTAATCAAGATTTTAAAATTGATGTTCCTAACGTGAGTTCTAACGTTGCTTCGGAATTAGATTTTAAGTTAAATATTGATGAAAATACAAAAATGAGACAGTTTTTCTCCCTACTAGTTTCCAAATCTTTTTTTGATGAAAATAGTGGAGAAGGAAGTACCTCAAATGTGTTATCCAACACAACTTCAGAATTAATATCCAGTGCTATTACAGATATTTTTAATAATGATGATAATAAACTACAAGTCAACTTTGGATATACGGCAGGAGAAACTTCGGACGTAGAGAATTTAACAATAGACAATCAGATAGATATTGGAGTAGCTACTGAAATTAATGATAGAATTTTAATTAATGGAAATGTAGGAGTACCTGTTGGAGCTAAAACACAATCCACTGTTGTGGGAGAAGTAAAAATAGAATTCTTAGTAAACAAAAACGGTACGTTAAGAACCTCTATATTTAATAGACAGAACGAAATTCAATACTCTCAAGATGAACAAGGATATACACAAGGATTAGGATTAAACTATCAAATAGATTTTAATAATTTAAGAGAAATGCTACAAAAACTTAAAATTAAATCTAAACCTAAAAAAAACAAATCACTTGTTCCGTAGAAATTAATGACCTAGAAATAGGTACTTCGTATAAAAAAATTATTTTTACGCTAATTATTAAAACGTATAAAATGCAAAAAAATACATTAGTAGTGTTGGCTGCGGGTATGGGAAGTCGTTATGGAGGATTGAAACAAATGGACACCATGTCTAAAGAAGGAGATACAATAATTGATTTTTCTTTATATGATGCAATACAAGCAGGTTTTAAAAAAGTAGTTTTTATTGTAAGAGAAGAATTTTTAGAGAGATTTAAAGAGAATTTTGATGCCAAACTAGATGGAAAGATAGAAGTAACATACGTGTGTCAAGAAATCACCAAAGTACCTTCAGGATATCCAATTCACCCAGAAAGAAAAAAACCTTGGGGAACAGGACATGCTTTATTGGTAACTAAAGAAGTAGTTACAGATAATTTTGTGGTAATTAATGGAGATGATTTTTATAGTAGAGAAGCCTTTCAAACCATTATTGGTGAGCTAGAACAATTAGATAAAAATTCTCATGACATGTGTATGGTAGGCTTTAATTTAGACAAAACAATTTCAGAAAACGGTTATGTTTCTCGAGGACAATGTTATGTGAATGAAGCAAACGAGTTAACCGATGTGGTGGAACGAACTCATATAGAAAAAATCGATGGAAAAATTTTCCGTAAAAACGATGCAGGAGAACTTGTAGAAATGGAAAATGAAACCACCGTTTCTATGAATTTTTGGGGGTTTACACCTAAATTTTTAGAAGCTCTAGAACAAGACTTTGTTGGTTTTATGCAAGAAAGATCCAACGAATTAAAAAGTGAGTTTTTTATACCTACAGTGGTAAATAACGTTATACAATCGGGTAAAGGAAGCGTAAAAGTGTTAAAATCTAACGCACAATGGTATGGAGTAACGTATGCAGAAGACAAGCCAGTAGTCACCAAAGCCATTGCCCAATTAAAAGAAAACAACACCTACCCAAAACATCTTTGGTAGTTAGAATTTAAGCTTTATTTAACACGAGTTAATTTAAGAAATTACAAAGAAATTGTAGTTTTAAACATACGTAGAAAACTCGATATCGTTTTCGTACATAAAACACTTCGTTTTTATACAAACGCTAAATATTGCTAATTTTATAAATTATAAATTTAGAACATGAATACAAAAGTAAATAAAGTAGCAGTAATGACTTCAGGAGGAGATTCTCCAGGTATGAATGCTGCCGTTAGAGCTGTTGTAAGAGCTTGTATATACAACAACATTGAATGTATGGGGATCTTAAGAGGATACCAAGGGTTGATAGAAAATGACTTAATTCCCTTAGATTCAAGAAGTGTTCGAAACACCATTAGTAGAGGAGGTACGTTTTTACAATCTGCTCGTTCAAAAGAATTTAGAACTCCAGAAGGTAGAGCTAAGGCATATGAAAACTTTAAAGCAAACGGATTGGATGCTTTAGTAGTTATTGGAGGTGATGGATCGTTTACAGGAGGAATGATTTTTAATAAAGAACACGGAGTACCTGTAATTGGAATTCCAGGTACTATTGATAATGATATCTACGGAACACAATATACGTTAGGATACGATACAGCTTTAAACACTGTAGTAGAAGTAATTGATAAAATTAGAGATACTGCCTCTTCTCACAATCGTTTGTTTTTTGTAGAAGTAATGGGACGTGATGCAGGTTTTATCGCTTTAAATGCAGGTATTGGTGCAGGAGCAGAAGAAATTTTAATTCCAGAAGAAAACTTAGGAATAGAAAGGTTGGTAGAATCTTTAGAAGCGAGTAAAAAATCTGGTAAATCTTCTAGTATTGTAGTGGTTGCGGAAGGAGATAAAACAGGAAAAGGAGTTTTTGAACTAAAAGACTATGTAGAAGAAAACATGCCAGAATACGATGTACGTGTATCTGTACTAGGTCACATGCAAAGGGGAGGTTCTCCTTCTTGTTTTGATAGAGTTTTGGCAGGTCGTTTAGGAGTAAAAGCGGTAGATTTATTGTTAGAAGGTAAATCTAATTTAATGGTGGGTATTAACAACAACGAAATAACTTCTACAGATTTAGAGAAAGCTGTGAAGTTACATCACGACATAAACAAAAATTTATTAAGAGTTGCAGATATTTTAAGCATCTAATAAATAAAAATTAAGTAAAATAAATTAATAAACATTATAATTAATTATCATGGTAAAAATCGGAATTAACGGATTTGGAAGAATTGGTAGATTGGCTTTTAGAGCTGCTGCTAAAAGAGAAAATGTACAAGTAGTAGCTATTAACGACTTATTAGACGTTGATTACTTAGCTTACATGTTAAAATATGATTCAGTACACGGAGAATACGACGGTACTATTGAAGTAGTAAACGGAAAATTAATAGTTGACGGAAACGAAATTAGAGTAACTGCTGAGCGTAACCCTGCTGATTTAAAGTGGAACGAAGCTGGAGCTGAGTACGTTTTAGAGTCTACAGGATTCTTTACTAAGAAAGAAGCTGCTGCTGCTCACATTAAAGGAGGAGCTAAAAAAGTAGTTATTTCTGCACCATCTCCAGATGCACCAATGTTTGTAATGGGAGTAAACAATACAGAATTAACAGCAGACGAGACTATTTTCTCTAACGCTTCTTGTACTACAAACTGTTTGTCTCCAATCGCTAAGGTATTAAACGATAACTGGGGAATTGCAGAAGGATTAATGACAACTGTTCACGCTGCTACTGCAACTCAAAAAACAGTTGATAGCCCTTCATTAAAAGACTGGAGAGGTGGTCGTGCTGCAATCCACAACATTATTCCTTCTTCTACAGGAGCTGCAAAAGCAGTAGGAAAAGTAATTCCTGAATTAAATGGAAAATTAACAGGTATGGCATTCCGTGTTCCTACAATGGATGTTTCTGTAGTTGATTTAACTGTAAAATTAGCAAAGCCTGCTACTTACGAAGAAGTTTGTGCTGCAATGAAAGCTGCTTCTGAAGGAGCTATGGCTGGAGTTTTAGGATACACTGAAGATATGGTAGTTTCTCAAGATTTCGTAGGAGATGCTAGAACTTCTATCTTTGATGCTAAAGCAGGTATCGCATTAAACGATAACTTTGTAAAAGTTGTTTCTTGGTACGATAACGAAACAGGATATTCTAACAAAGCGTTAGACTTAATTGAATATTCTGCTTCTTTATAAGAAGATTTAAAATACTAAAATGTAGTTGCTTTTTAGCAATTTGTTTAAAACCTCTTACAGTAATGTAAGAGGTTTTTTTGATGAGTTTAATTCATCAGATATCATACTGTTTTTAAAAGATGAGTGGTTTAATTGTTTAAATAAATAAACGATGTAACAAAAAACAGATGTACAATTAAATACGAAGTTTTTAATTGTAAATGGTATTATTTATATATTGTAGCCAAATAAAATACGTTAATGGAAATAGCAATCATTGCTCACGATGGTAAAAAAGCAGACATGGTTCAGTTTATCATGGAGCATAAACAATTACTAAAAGCAAAAGGAATTAATTTAATATCTACAGGTACTACAGGTTCTAAAGTAGAAGCAGCAGGTTTAACAGTACATAGGTATTTGTCAGGACCTTTAGGAGGAGATGCTCAAATTGCAGCAAGAGTTGCAGAAAGAAAAACAGGGATGGTGATATTTTTTAGAGATCCTTTAGAAAAACATCCACATGAACCCGATATTTTTATGTTGATGCGATTGTGTGATGTGTACAATGTGCCTTTAGCTACCAATCCTGCTACAGCAGCTTTGTTAATTAAGTCGGTATAAATTTAGTTAAGTAGTTACTCTTTACTATTGTAAATGAAAAAGAAGAGGATATTTATTCTGCTTAAAATTTGATTTTGAAGAAGTTAAGCTGCTTCTTTTTTGCCAAATAACCATTTAAAAAATCCTTTTTTCTTTTTCTTAGGAGTTGCTTTGTGTTGCGATTTTTTTGAATTAGAGGGATAATTGGATTTTGAAGAAGGTTCTTTTTTATCAAAAATATCTAAAATTCTTTCTAGTGTGTTTTCTTCTCTGTAAAATTCACAATCACAATTGTTTACAATATCTTCGTTAAAAGGAGAAAAATCAGCAGCTAATAATCTGTTTAGTTTTGAGTTTTTGTATTTTTTAGAAACAATACTTCCAACAATAGGCAATGCAGCAATAGAGCCTCCTCCAATAGAAGAGGGTAAATGCACAGATGGGTATTTACAACCTACCCAAGCACCAATAGCAATATTGTTGTTAAAACCAATAAACCAAGAATCACTATAGTTTTGAGAGGTTCCTGTTTTACCAGCCCAATCTCCTTTTGCTTTGTATTTGGTTTTTAATTTAATAGCCGTTCCTTGGTCTACTACTTCTTTTAAAAGGTATTGCATAGTCTCTAAGTATTTAGACTCAATAGTTACAGGTGCTTTCTTTTGTTTTTTATGCTGATAAATTACAGTTCCATGTGCATCTGTAATAGTGTTAATATAATAAGGATTTACTTGATGTTTTCTATTGGCAAAAGGTACATAAGCATGTGTTATTTTTTGCAGGGAATAATTTGTAACACCCAATGCTACAGAAGGTTTGTCGCTTAAAGGAGTATTTAAACCTAAAGCCAATGCTGTTTCACTAAGTTTTTGGTGTCCAATTTTAAAATAGGTGTTCACCGTAGGAATGTTCATGCTTTTAGCCAATGTTCCTACCATGCTATAATAACCTCCGTTAGAATTGTTATAGTTTTTAGGTTGCCAATTGTCGTATTCTTCATAGGTTTTTACCTCATTATCAATCCAATCGCAAGGCTGTATACCATCCTTTAAAGCAGCCGTAAAAACAATGGGCTTAAATGTAGAAGCTACTTGTCTTTTACTGTGAATTAAGTTGTAAGGTAATAATTGATAGTTGTTCCCTCCCACATAAATTTTAACAGCTCCGGTAGTAACATGTACACCATAGACAGCTGCATTAATTAACTTTAAATAGTGGCCAATAGAATCTTTTTTAGAAATATTATGTCTGTTGTTGGTCCAATTAAAAACAGTTCTTTTTTGTTTTTTAGTTGCGATTTTTTCTAGTTCAGATGTACTGTAACCTTGGTTTTTTAATTTTTGATAGGTGCTAGAACGCGTCCATTCCTTGTGAATGTTATTTTTGATAGTAGATTGATGCTTTAAGATGTTCCAGTAAGCATCCATGGATTTTTGCAACTTTTTTAAATGATGCTTTCTAGAGTTTAACGCTTGTTGTTGTAGCTCGTTATTTAAAGTTGTTTTTATTACCAAGCCATCGGTTTCTATATTCCATGCAGAGCCATCCTTTTTTGTGTAGTTTTTTAAAATAGAAATAGCCTGTTGTTTTACAGTTTGTAAAAAATATCCGTTAGGATTTTTAGCAGCAAGATTGTAATAGTGTGTAGTAAGGCTTTTTCTACTGGCCGTGTTGTATTGTTTAGGAGTGATAAAATTTGCTTTTAACATTTGATGTAAAACCACGTTTCTCCTTTGCAAAGCATGTTCCGGATTTCTTTTAGGATTGTAATAAGAATTGGCTTTTAGTAAGCCTACTAACACGGCAGATTCTTCTAAAGTTAAATGTTGTACTGATTTGGAAAAGAATCGTTGTGAAGCAGACTCTATCCCAAAAACATTTTCTCCAAAAGGGACGGTGTTTAAATACAGAATTAAAATGTCTTGTTTTGAATAAATGTTTTCTAATCGATATGCTAAAATGGCCTCTTTAATTTTGTTGACAGGCATAGAAAGAAAAGCAAAATCTTTTCGTTTAAATAAGTTTTTAGCCAATTGTTGAGACAGCGTACTTCCACCACCAGAAGATTTATTTCCTAAAATAATAGTTTTAAACAAAACTCTAATCAAAGATATTTTGTCTATTCCTTTGTGTTCGTAAAATCGACTGTCTTCCGTAGCAATTAACGCATTAATTAAGTTTTTAGGAAGTTTTTTATAAGTGGTATTAGTTCTGTTGGTGGTAAAAAATTTACCAATGATTTTAGCGTCTTCAGAATATACAATACTGGCTTGAGATTGATTTATTTTACTTAATTCTTTCTTACTAGGTAAAGGACCAAAGCCTCCAATGTACACCAAACCTACAAAGCAAGCAATTAAAATACCTAATAGGATACTTAACTTAAATAAAAAGGCAATAAATTTCTTTTTCATTTTTAAAGATGTGCAATTACTGAAATTTCAATATTTACATTCTTAGGCAATGTAGCAACGGCTACACATTCTCTGGCAGGAGCGGTATCTTCATTAAAATAACTAGCATATACTTTATTGATGGTCGTAAAATCATCCATGTTGGTAATAAAAATAGAAGCTTTAATTACGTTTTTAAATGTAGTATTTGCTTCGTCTAAAATGGCTTGGATGTTTTTCATTACCTGATGTGTTTCTGCTTCAATAGTATCTATAACTAACGTGTTGTTTGCAGGGTGAATAGCTATTTGACCCGAAGTGTATAACATGTTATTTACAATAACGGCTTGGTTGTAAGGTCCCACAGGACTAGGAGCATTTTTGGTGTTAACGATTGTTTTCATGTTAAGAAGCTGTTTTTTGATTTGCAAATTGTTTGTCGTGAAGGTTTTTGTAAAAACCATCTGTAATGGCAATCAATTGTTTATGAGTTCCTTGTTCTACAATTTTACCTTTGTCTAAAACAATAATTTTATCTGCATTTTTAATAGTTGCCAATCGATGGGCAATCACAATGCTGGTTCTTCCTTCGGTAATTTTATCAATCGCTAACTGAATCATTTGTTCGGATTGAGAGTCTATGGATGAGGTAGCTTCATCTAAAATTAAAATACTAGGATTAGAAACATAGGCTCTTAAAAAAGCAATTAATTGCCTTTGCCCAGAAGACAACATAGCTCCACGTTCTTTTACATTGTATTCAAATCCTTTAGGTAAATCTTCTACAAAGCTATCAATACCAATTTGTTGAGCCGCTTTTTTTATTTCTTCTAAACTAATTTCGTTTTTTTGTAGACTGATGTTATTTTTAATACTATCAGAAAATAAAAATACATCTTGCAGTACAATGGCTATTTCGTTTCTTAAGAATTGTAAATCGTATTCTTTTACAGAAGTTCCATCAATAAGAATGTCTCCACTGTCAAGATCGTAAAATCGATTGATTAAGTTAATAATAGTAGATTTTCCAGCCCCTGTAGATCCTACAATGGCTACTGTTTCTCCCTTACAAACATCAAAAGAAATACCTTTTAAAATAGGTTCGTTTTTTAGGTAACTAAATTTTACATCTCTAAAATTAAGATCTCCTTTTAACTTGTCTGTTTTGTAAGTTCCTCTGTTGTTTATATGACTGTTCGTGTCCATCACTTCAAAAACTCGATCTCCGGCAACCATTCCCATTTGTAACGTAGTAAACTTATCGGCAATTTGTCTTAAAGGTCTAAATAACATCTCGGTCATTAAAATAAAACCAATAATTTCTCCTTGGGTTACGTGTCCGTTTATGGCAAGTTCTTTTCCCCCAAACCAAACGAGCAAACCAATGGCTATAGAAGATAATACTTCTGCTACAGGATAAAAAATAGAAAAATACCAAACCGTTTTTACGTGTGCCGATTTGTGTTTTTTATTGATGTCTATAAACTTGTGGTATTCTATATCTTCTCTATTAAATAGCTGTACAATTTTCATTCCCGTAACTCGCTCTTGCACAAAACTATTCAGATTAGAAACTTGTGTTCTTACTTCTTGAAAAGCTCCTTTGATGGCTTTTTGAAAAACTTTGGTAGCATAAATTAAAATAGGAAGCACGATAAATGAAATAAAAGCGAGCTTCCAATTAATAAAAAGCATCACAATGGCAATAATCAACATTTTTAAAATGTCGTTAATAATCATAAACAATCCTTGGCTAAAAAATTGGGCAATGGTTTCGATATCGGAAACTACCCTAGTAACCATAGTACCTACAGAAGAATTGTTAAAATAAGCCATATTAAATCGTAGTACATGCTGAAACAGTTTGGTTCTAATGTCTTTAATTACATTTTGACCTAATAGATTGGCTAGGTAGATAAACGAGAATTGTAGCAACACCTCTAAAACCAATAGACTTACAATGAGAATGACAAAAAGTAAAAATCCTTCACTTACCTTAAGTTTTACATAATTGTCAATAGCTATCATAATTAAGTAAGGCCTAAGGGCAGATACTGCTGCAAGAAGTATAGAAAATAAAGCAGTGCTTATAAACAAGAGATTATAGGCTTTTGCGTAGCTCATGATACGGCTAAATACGTTTAAATCTAAGGTACTTGTTTTTTTAGTAGCAGTCATGGATACGAGTTTCAGGATACATAATTTCAGTTAAAAACAAACCATGGGCAGGAGCAGAAGCACCGGCTTTAGATCTATTTTCACTTTCTATAATTTGGATTATTTCTTCAGGGGCCATTTTGCCTTTACCTACATCAATTAACGTTCCAACAATGGCTCTTACCATATTTCTTAAAAATCTGTCTGCAGAAATGTAAAACGTTAAATTGTTTTTATCTTGAATCCATTCTGCTCTGGTAATGTCACAATTGTAGGTTCTTACATCGGTTTTAGATCGTGAAAAACACTTAAAATTAGTGTATACTAACAAATAATTTGCAGCTTTGTTCATTGATGCAATGTCTAAACTGTGATTGATTTGCCATTGAGTATCTGTGGTAAAAGGACTACGACCCATTAAAATTTTGTATTCATAACTCCTTTTTGTTGCATCAAATCTAGCATGTGCATTTGTTTTTACTTTTGTAATGCGATGAAAAACAATATCATTAGGTAATAAAGCATTGATTTTATAACAGTAAACATCCGAGTCTATTTCGATCTCTGCATCAAAGTGAACAAACATTTGAGAAGCGTGTACTCCTGCATCCGTTCTACCTGCAGCGACCACTTCTGTAGAACTTCTTAAAATGGTTGTTAAACATTTTTGAACCACCTCTTGCACGCTAATGGCATTGGGTTGAATTTGCCATCCATGATAGTTTTTTCCTAAATAGGATAGTTCTACAAAATATCTCAAAAGTGCTGTTTTTTTAGTAGGATAAAGGTAGAGAATTACAATGGTACTATCAATAGAAAGAAAATAATCTGTAGGTGTTTAGATTTAGAAAAAATATCGATTTTTGTAGGTATGAAAATATTGTTATTGTCTGATACGCATAGTTATCTTGATACCGCTATTTTAAAATATGTGCAGCAAGCGGATGAGGTATGGCATGTAGGAGATATAGGAGATATAGAAGTGACGGATGTACTTAAAAAGTTAAAACCTTTACGAGCCGTATATGGAAATATTGATGGCACGGAGGCTAGAGCAGAATTTCCTTTAGACAATAGATTTGTGGTAGAAGGCTTAGAGGTGTGGATGACACATATTGGTGGTTACCCTAATAAATACAATGTGCGAATTAAAGACACAATAGCAGCAAACCCTCCTAAACTATTTATTAGCGGGCATTCTCATATTTTAAAAGTTCAGTACGATAAAAAATTAAATTTATTGCACATGAACCCTGGTGCAGCAGGCAAACATGGCTTTCACCAAATAAGAACCATGTTACGATTTAGTATTGAACAAGGAGAAATTAAAAATTTAGAAGTGATAGAACTGGGGAAACGAGCTTAGTTTTTAGGATAAATTTTTTGATACAAATCCTTGTAAATTTCGATAACAGCCTTACGTTTTATCTTCATGGTAGGAGTTAAATGCCCACCGTCAATACTCCATTCGTCAGGAGTTAATTCAAATCGTTTGATTTGCTCCCAATTTCCAAATTTTTGATTGCAAATAGTTACTTCTTGCTTAATTCTCTGAATCACTTTTGGGTGACTACTCAATTCTTGATGATTTGATATCTGTGAAATTCCTTTAATCTTACACCAGTTTTTTACATACTCAAAATTTAGTTGAATCAATGCAGCAGGCATTTTTTCATCCTCACCAATCACCAATATTTGTTCTATAAATCTAGATTGTTTTAATTCGTTTTCTAAGAGTGTAGGTACAATATATTTTCCTCCAGAAGTTTTAAAGATTTCCTTTTTTCTATCGGTAATTTTTAAAAAACCATCGTTGTCTAATTCTCCAATATCTCCTGTATGAAAATAACCATCTACTAGTACAGAATTTGTTTTTTCAACATCTTTGTAATAACCTAACATCACGTTGGGGCCTTTGACTAAAATTTCTCCGTCTTTAGCAATTTTAATTTCAACGTTAGGCAATGCCGTTCCTACGGTGCCTATTTTAAATTTTTCGTTAATAAAATCATTCACTGCAATTACAGGAGAGGTTTCGGTTAAGCCATATCCTTCTAAAATGGGCATTTCGGCAGCTGCAAAAACGCTTGCAATTCTTGCTTGCAGTGCAGCACTACCAGAGATTAAAATATCTAAATTACCTCCTAAAGCTTCTTTCCATTTGCTTAAAATTAATTTTCTAGCAATACGTAGTTGCAAATTGTAAAGAAAACCTTGCTGTGTAAAAGGTCGGTATTTTAAACCTACTTTTACTGCCCAATAAAAAAGTGCTTTTTTAATTCCGTTTAACTCTTCTCCTTTGGCATAAATTTTATCGTATACTTTTTCGTACAGCCTAGGTACGGCCGTCATAATGTTGGGTTTTACTTCTTTTAAATTATCGCTAATGGTTTCAATAGATTCTGCAAAATAAATTTCAATACCTCCGTATTGATATAAGTACAAAATCATGCGTTCAAAAACATGACAAATAGGTAAAAAACTCAACGCTTTAATTCCTTTATTGTTGTTAGGTAATCTAGGGGCACTGTCTAAGGTATTCGAAATTAAATTTCGATGGCTAAGCATCACTCCTTTGGGTTTACCGGTGGTTCCAGATGTATAAATTAACGTAGCTAAATCGGTACAAACAATCGCTTTTTTAGTGGTTGCTAAAAGAGCATCATTCTTAAGACTTCTTCCTTTTTCTAGGAGTGTTGTCCAATGTTTAACTCCTTTAATTTTATCAAAGCTATAAATATCTATAAGCTTTGTTTTGTGTTTAATAGCATTAACTTTTTCTAAAATCTCTTCATCAGAAACAAAACAATACGTGGCCTCAGAATGATTTAAAATATACTCATAATCAGTAGTAGATATGGTAGGGTAGATAGGTACATTTTGTGCTCCAGTTTGTAAAACAGCCATGTCTAAAATATTCCATTCGGTTCTGTTGTTAGAAGAAATAACGGCTATTTTATCATCTTTTTTAATACCCAAATCTAACAAAGCTTTAGATACAGCATTGTATTGTTCAATATATTCTTTTGTAGAGGTAGCTTGCCATTTGCCATTTACTTTAACGTTGAACGCTTTTTTTAATGGATGGTGGTCTAATTGATACAATGGAAAATCAAAAAGTCTATAAATGGCTTGCATGAGTTAGAGATTAAGTTATTTTAATTTAGTAAAAATAATTGAAAAGTGAAAATGTTATTTTTTTAATTTTAAAGGACTGATAATGTCTACATTACTAAATGCAATAATACCTCTTATAATTGCAGAGATTTCATCTTTTAAAGCATTGATAATTTGAAGCTTTAAACCTGTTTTATGATAGATAATGCTTACTTCTCTGGCAGGATGTGGTTTTTCAAATTCTCTGATTAATTTTTTATCGTCCTCCTGTAGGTCTAAAGAATGTAGAAAAGGTAATAAAGTCATTCCCATACCTTCTTTGGTTAATTTAATTAAGGTATTAAAACTACCACTTTGTAAAGAGAACTTTTTTTGATTTGGTGTTTTTAAAGAGCTGCAAATGTTTAACACACTTTCTTTAAAACAATGTCCATCTTCTAAAAGTAATAAATCGTCCACCTCTAAATCTTCGGGTTTTAGGGAAGTTTGATGAGACAATCTATGGTTACTGTTTACTAAGCCAATAAAAGGTTCGTAATAAATAGGAGATTCTTTAATATTATCATCATGTAAAGGGGTGGCAGCAATGGCAGCATCTAAATGTCCATCATTTAATTTCTGAATAATTTCTGCTGTAGTAAACTCATTAATAATTAGTTCTACTTCCGGATATTTTTTGGTGAAGCTTTTTAAAAACAAAGGCAACAAACTAGGCATAATGGTAGGGATAATTCCAATTCTAAACTGCCCTCCAATAAATCCTTTTTCTTGTTCTACAATGTCATTGATCCTACTACTTTCGTTTACAATTGTTTTGGCTTGTGCTACAATTTTAACTCCTACATCGGTTAACTCAATAGGTTTTTTATTACGATTAAATAGTTGCACGTTTAGTTCTTCTTCTAACTTATGAATTTGCATACTTAACGTGGGTTGTGTTACAAAACAGTGTTCCGATGCTGTGGTAAAGTTTTGATATTCTGCAACTGCTAAAACATATTTTAGTTGTGTGATGGTCATAGGTAATAAAATTGGTATCAATATAATTGATAAATATATTAAAATTATCAATTATGTTTATAGTTTTAAAACGGAAATTGGAGTTAATTTTACCATAGATATCAATAAAATTAAAACAAGAATTATGGTAGGAATTGAGAATGATTACAGCGTAAATGTGGTAGAAAAGTTAAATGTGTTGTTGGCGAATTATCAAATTCATTATCAAAACTTAAGAGGTTTGCATTGGAATATTAAAGGGAAGAATTTTTTTGAATTGCATGTAAAGTTTGAAGAATATTATGCAGACGCTCAAATGAAAATAGATACGATTGCAGAACGAATTCTTACATTAGGAGCTGTTCCGTTACATACCTTTAATGATTATGTGGCTTTGTCAAAAATAAGCATTGGAAAAGACATCAACAAGGATGTTACTTCGGTAAAACTAGTGGTTAGCGGTTTAGAAGTGTTGTTGGTATTAGAGCGAGAAATTTTACAAATATCTAGCGAGGCTAGTGATGAGGGAACCAATGCTATGATGAGCGATTTTATAGCAGAACAAGAAAAAACAGTGTGGATGTTACACTCTTGGTTAGCGTAAAAAGATAGCTGTTTTATAGGAAACCCCTGTCTTATGTGTTAAGACAGGGGTTTTGTTTTAAATAAATGCTTGATTTTAGAGCGATGTTATATAATGCTATTTTGAACATATGCTTTTACATATTTTAAAAAGTCGAGTCGTTTAGTGGTTTAAATAAACGATGTAACAAAAACAGATGTACCATTAACTACTAGGTTTTTAATGATAAATGGTATTAAACACGTGTAAATGTCAATTCAAAACTTGTTTTTTAGCATACCTATTTATTTAAACAAGCTGTAGTTTTATACTTTAAGAAAATTTAAAAGCTTTTTAGGTTTTTAAATAACAATTATTACAGCAGATTATAGCGTATGGACACAATAGTATTTACGGATTTAGATGGTACTTTTTTAAACCATGATAATTATTCTTTTTCTGAATCCGAAGCTGCTAGGTTACGATTGCATCAAAAAAAAATACCTTTAATTTTCACCACCAGTAAAACAAAAGTAGAAGTAGAACAACTACAGCAAGCAGTAGGAATTAAAGAACCGTTTATTGTAGAAAATGGAGCTGCTTTATTTATTCCCAATCAATATCAAGGTTTAGATTTCCCTTTTTTAAATACGTCAGAGAACTATGCTGTATTGCCATTAGGAGTGCCTTATTCAGAAATTGTAACATTTTACAATACATATAAATCAGAATTTAAGATGTACGGTTTTAGTGATATGACGGATGAAGAAGTAGTACATCATACAGGCTTATCTTTAGAAAAAGCAAAATTTAGTAAACAAAGAGATTTTACAGAACCTATTTTGTTAGAAGATGAAACCGTATTGCCTGCATTAACACAAAAAGCATTAGCGTATGGTTTTAAAATTACCAAAGGAGGACGGTTTTACCATATTATTGGAATGCATCAAGACAAAGGAAGAGCTGTTAAAAAGTGCGTGGAAATTTTTGAAAAACTATACAAAATCCCCATTGTATCTATAGGCTTAGGAGATGGAGAAAATGACATTCCGTTGTTAGAAAATGTAGACGTACCCATAGCTATACAAAATCACGCAGGTAATTATATTCGTTTAACCACCAATCAAGAGCAAAAATCTAGTTTTAAAGGTGCAAAGGGTTGGAATGAAATGATCTTAAAAAATGTCTAAAGAACAACTAAAAAAAATATACTTCAAAGCTTTAAACAAGGTAAAAGCACCTGCTTTGATTAAAGAAAACGTTAAAATTAACGGAAATACACTAACTGTTGTAGATAACGATTATTTACTCACAGACAATACCAAGCTATATGTTTTTGGGGTGGGAAAAGCAGCCTTGGATATGGCCAAAGAATGTGAGTTGGTGTTGCAAAATAAAATTAGTGGAGGGGTGGTTGTTTCTTCTTCTAAAGGAAGCTTAACGTATGTAGAACATTATACGTCAACCCATCCTCTGGTATCCGAGAAAAGTGTAGAAGCTGCCGATAAACTGTTGAAAGGAATGCAAAAAATGAAAGAGCAAGATGTCTTTATTTTTTTACTTTCTGGAGGAGCTTCTGCCATGATAGAAAAACCGATTGTAGGATTAACATTACAAGATTTCACCAAAATATCGGCTTCCTTGTTAACCTCGGGAATAGATATAAAAGCGTTGAATATTGTTAGGAAATCCATTTCACAAATAAAAGGAGGAAAATTAGCGAATGCTGTAAAAACAAAAGGAGAAGTATTGGTGTTGAGTGATGTTATTGGAGATGATATTGCTACCATAGGGTCTGCTCCCATGTACAATTATAAATTTGATCATCATATTATAGGAAACAACAAGATAGCTTTAGATACAGCTAAAGGATATATCACTCCAGAAGTAGAAATTACAGACATTGTAACTACAGATTTAGAATGCTCTTCTGAAGAAGCTTTAGAAACAATTTATCAAAAAATAAAAGAATATGATAAAAAACACAAGAGCTTTTGCTTGTTATACGGAGGAGAAACCACCACGGTAGTAAAGGGTAAAGGAGGCTACGGAGGTAGAAATCAAGAATTGGCATTGCGATTATTAGTAACAGATTGTATCACAAGCAACATTTCTATTTTATGTGCAGGGAGCGATGGTATTGATGGAAGATCGGATGCCACAGGAGCTTTTGTAGACAATGCTATTTACGATAAAATAAAAGAACAACAATTAGATCCACAAACCTACTTAGAACAAAGTGATAGCAATACCTTTTTTAGGTTGTTAGACTACGATTTTGTAACAGGCATTACAGGTACCAATGTGATGGATTTTGTAATTGTATTAAAAAAATAAGAAGACATGGCAGATTTTTTTCAAAACGGAGTAATTACAACGCTTCAAAATTTAGGAGATAGGAGTTTAGAAGATTTAGAAAGCGAATTAGAAGCATTTAGTGAGAGAAGAGGAATGGTACTTTTATTACCAGCCCTTTATTCGGAATTTGAAACCCCTGCAATGCACAAAATTATAGAAGAATTAAAAAGTATAAAATACCTCTATAAAATTATTTTAGGACTCGATCAAGCCACCAAAGAACAGTTTGAAGAGGTGAAGAAACTTATGTCTGTTTTACCTTGTAAGGTAGAAGTGTTATGGAATGATGGGCCTAATATTAAAGAATTGTATCAAGATTTAACCAACGAAGGTTTCCCAGGATTGGACAAACCAGGAAAAGGGAGAAACGTTTGGACCATGATAGGGTATGCATTAACAGACAAAGATGCCTATGCCTTTGCTTTACACGATTGTGATATTGTGAATTACAGCAGAGAAATTCCAGCCAGGTTGTTTTACCCAATTGTACATCCAGCATTGGATTTTGAATTTAACAAAGGCTTTTACTCAAGAGTAACCAACAAGCTACACGGTAGAGCTACCCGTTTGTTGTACACTCCTTTAATTAATTCGCTAGCCAAAGTGTATGGAAGAAATAAGTACTTAGATTATATGGAAAGTTTTAGGTATTCGTTATCCGGAGAATTTTCTTTTATAAGATCGTTAGCAAGAGGTATTGCCATTTCTCCAACTTGGGGCTTAGAAGTTTCTACGCTGAGTGAGGTCTATAAAAATACGTCTAACAAACGCATTTGTCAGACAGAAATTATGGAGAGTTACGAGCATAAGCATCAAGAATTAGGAACGCAGAGTAAAAACAACGGAATTTATAAAATGTCTAATGACATTGCCAAAACGTTGTTTAGAGTATTAGCTCAAGAAGGAGTGGTTTTTTCTCAATCCTCTTTTAGAACTTTATTGGCTACGTATTTTCAAGAATCCAGATTCGAAATTTCTAAATACAATGCACTTAGCAAGTTAAATGCACTAGAATACACTAGAGAAAAAGAAATAAAAGCCGTAGAAGCTTTTCAGGATGCTATTAAAGATGCTGCCGAAGAATTTAACGAAGACCCTATGGGAATTCCATCCATGTCTTCTTGGATTACGGTACGATCTGTAATGCCAGACTTTTCTAAAAAATTTGCAAAATACGTGAAACAAGATAATGAGTAAACCATGCATATATCAAACAAAGAACATACAATAAACAAAAGATTACATAAATTATATGCTCCAGAAGTTGCAGATAGAGCTGTAGATAGTATGATAGATTTAATTTTTAAGTACAAATCTAGAATTCAGTCTAAAGAATACCATTTAAGTGAAAAAGATGTTGTTTTAATTACTTACGGAGATCAGGTGAATAAAGATTATGAACCCTCTTTGCAAACCTTAAAAGGGTTTATGGATAAGCACTTAAAAGGAGTAATTAATTCTATTCATATTCTTCCGTTTTATCCCTATTCTTCAGATGATGGATTTTCTGTAGTGAATTACGGAGCAGTAGATCCTAAAATGGGATCTTGGCGAGAGATAGAACAAATTAGTGCAGATTATAGATTGATGGTAGATGGAGTGATTAATCATATATCTCAATTTTCTGATTGGTTTCAGGCTTTTTTAGCAGGAGATCCCTATTTCCAGGATTTCTTTACGGAAGTAGACCCTGCTACAGATTTAAGTAAGGTGGTTAGACCAAGGGCATTGCCTTTGTTAAGTGAGTTTGAAGATAGTCAAGGGAAAAAGAGACATGTCTGGACAACGTTTAGTAAAGATCAGGTGGATTTAAATTATAAAAGTCACCGAGTGTTAAGAAACGTGTTAGATGCCTTGTTTTATTATGTAGAAAAGGGAGCAACTTTAATTAGATTAGATGCCATTGCCTTTATTTGGAAAGAAATTGGAACAGAATGTGTGCATTTGGACGAAACACACGAATTGATTCAATTGATGAGAGAAGTACTGCACGAAGTAGCTCCAGAAGTAATTATTATTACAGAAACCAACGTACCGCATCACGAGAACGTGTCTTATTTTGGAAGCGGGGATGATGAAGCTCAAATGGTGTATAACTTTGCCTTACCTCCACTGTTGGTACATTCCATTCAAAATGCAAATACTACTACGTTAATGCAATGGGCAAAAACCTTAACGCTACCGAGTGACAAGGTTTGCTTCTTTAATTTTACAGCCAGTCATGATGGAATTGGTTTAAGACCAATTAAAGGAATTTTAACAGATGATGAGGTGAATGAAATGGTAAAGAAAGTAAATTCGCACGGAGGTTTGGTATCTTATAAAACAGATGCAGATGGAAGTAAAAGTCCGTATGAATTAAATTGTAGTTATATAGATGCGTTAACCCATCCAGATAAAGAAGATGATGAAAGGTATAAAAGAATGTTATTGGCACAGGGAACTGTATTGGCAATGCCAGGAGTACCAGGAATTTATTTCCATTCTTTAGTAGGATCTCGTAATTACAAAGA
>CALHCC010000063.1 GCA_937930675.1 uncultured Flavobacteriaceae bacterium | reverse complement strand
AGCTTCTTAAAAATATCGTATTGATTGTATGTAATTTCAAAGTCAATTTTTTTGTCACTCGGATAAATAGCAGCTCCGTGCTTTTTTTGAAAGTTTTTAATTCCTTCTAAAATTTCGTTTGCTTCTTTGTAGTTTCCTGTTTCTTTTGCTTTCCACAAAGTTTGTCTATAAGCAGGAATAATTTGTTTTACAAATACAGAATCAATTCCTCTAAAACCAGCTGTGCTTAATTCTAAATGAGAAACCCATTTGTTGTTTACATCGTTTATTTTAGGATAAATACGTAAAATACTACCGCTAATGGCCGTGTATAATAAACCAACACGCTTGTCTATATTCATCACATCTTTTTCAAAAACGCTTTTTTTCTGATTTTTTTCTGCCTGAGCTACGTAATTTGTTAATTTATAGCTTCCGTCAGGTTGTATAAAACTGGTTAAAGGAGCATATTTTGTTTTGACATCAAGTCCTAAAAGAGTTCGTATTTTTTTATTGTTTCTTTCCAAGTAAATAATAGGAGCATCGTACCACATTCTAGGGTTTTCTATCATCGATAAAAATACTTGGTTGGCATCTAATCCGTTGTACGTATCTTTTTTACTTACTTTTCTTAACAATTCACTAGCAAAAGTGTGGATGGGTTTCATTCTACCTCCAGCATCTTGAATGACTAGTTTACTAAATTCAAGTGCATGTTTGGGGTTGGTTGCATATTTTAAAATAGCAGCTTTAATTTCTTCGGGATCTGATACTTTTGTATTTGCAGTCGTATTCTCTTGATGTTGATGATTATGTTCTTCATGGTTATGCTCATGATTGTGATCTTGAGAAAAACTAGAAATCGTACTAAATAAAAGAGCCAAAATTGTAAGAGTACTTTTTTGCTTTAGTTTATTTAATTTGGCACTTAAAATTCCGAAACGAGTCTTTTTTAGAAACATAATTAGCATTAATCCAGCATACAATGCAAAATAACCAATGTAAGTAATGGTAGTTCCAATAGCATCGTGGTTTACAGACAATCGTGTTTCTTCTTTAGGTCCTGATAAATCATAACTAGATTGAAAAAACTTATAACCTTTGTAGTTTAAAATATGATTCATAAAAATTCTAAAATCAAATGTATTGTTATCAGTCTCATCCACAACTGTTACTTCGCTAGCATAAGATGCTGCAGATTCTGAACCAGGGTATTTTTCTAATTGAAAATCGTTTAACTGAATGTAAAAAGGGAGTTTTAACATTTTAGCTCCGTAGGATATATTAAAATTTAAACTGTCTAAAGAAAAAGCTACTGGTTTGTTAGAGGTATATTGTCCTCCTTTTACTTGAATGGTACTTGTTTTGTTGGGTGTTGTTACGTTAAAGGTAAGCAACGCTTCTGGGTACGATTGTTTGTCTTTGGCAGAGATGGTTTTCATTTCTCCTAACACAGGTTTTTCTGGAACCACAAAACTTAAACCTGCAATTTGGTGCAAACTTAAGTAGTTAAATTTTTCTGTAGTATTTTTGGTAATCAATCCATTAAATCGATCTGCCATACGCATAAAAGATCCATCGTGTTTAGACTGTAAATACAAAGTATTGTCAATTTCAGTAAAATTAATAGAAGTATTCTCTGCGTTTTCGTAACCTACCAAAATACCGTGAATGTTTTCAATACTTCCTTTTTTGATATAGTGATCGTGTCTACTACCAGAACTAGATTCTACAAAATGAATATATGCATCTCCACTTTGTAAAGGAGTGAATTCTGTTTTTACATTTGGAATATAATCTATCAATTCAAAAGAAAATGCTTTACCTCTAAAATCGTTATCAAAATTAAAAGAAGCTTTTCCTCTTGCAGAAAGTAGTATAGGAGTATGTATTTCTTTTTGTTCCTTAAAATCATCAACAATTAAATTGATGTACGTTTTTTCCGAAAAAAATACATTTGATTTTTCTCCTTCTAAAATTGGCATTACCCCTTCGTAACTAATGTACCTAGTTACTGCTGCTCCTAAAATAATAAACACAAAAGAGATGTGGAATAATAGTACGGCCCATTTTTCTTTTTTATAAAGCTTGTATTTAAAAATATTCCCAAAAAAATTAATGACAAAAAGCACCATAATAGCCTCAAACCACCAAGCATTGTATACCAATACTTTGGCTGTTTCTGTACCATAATCATTTTCTATAAAAGTAGCAATTCCCATAGCTGCACCAAAAATGATAAAGAGTATAGCCATTAGGCGGGTGCTGTAGATAAGGTTCCAAATTTTTTTCATGCGTACTATAAAATTTAAGATTGCTAAATTACGGAATAAAGCGTTAAAAAGATGGTATTTATTGCTTCAATAAATACTGCTATTTCACATTTTTATTATTTAGAATGGTAATTCGTTTTGGATTGATTTATATTAGCCAAAAATAAATTTTGATGAGTAATTTTGATGTAGCTGTAATAGGGAGTGGACCTTCAGGAGCTTCTGCAGCATTTCATTTAGCAAAGGCTGGTTTTAAAACAGTTGTTTTAGAAAAGGAGACCTTACCAAGATACAAAGTGTGTGGAGGTGGTTTTGTGTATAGAGGGCGAAAAGAAATGCCTTTTGATATTTCTGAAACAGTAGATTTAGAATTTAACAAAGTAGATATTTACATGGGTAAAAAACTTCACTTTGTTACAGAGAGAGCGCAACCTATTGTTTCTTTAGTGATGCGAGATACTTTTGATAATTTAATTATTAAAAAAGGGCAGGAGTTAGGTGTAGAGCTTATTCAAAATTGCAAAGTAACAAGTTTAACCAAAAAAGAAGAGGGGGTAGTATTAGAGACTAGTCAAGGAATTATAAATGCTAGTTGTGTTATTGCTGCGGATGGTGTCTATAGTACTGTTGCTAAAATGGCAGGTTGGACAGAAGATACTAGAAATTTAATTCCTGCATTAGAATACGAAATTGAAGTAAATGCTGCTGATTTTGAAAGATTGTCTAAAGAAATTCGTTTTGATATTGATGCGATTCCAGCAGGTTATGGATGGTGTTTTCCTAAAAAAAATCATTTATCTATTGGAGTAGGAGCTATTTTAAAAGAAGATAAGAAAATTAAAGAATACTGTGCCGATTATATTAAATTTTTAGGAATAGAAGAAATTGTAAGTATTGAAAAGCACGGGTACAAAATACCTGTAACGCCAAGGCTAGATGGTTTTGTTAAAAATAATGTATTTTTAATTGGAGATGCAGCAGGTTTTGCAGATCCTTTAACAGCAGAAGGTATTTCTAATGCTATTTATAGCGGTAAATTAGTTGCAAATGCACTTTCTGAATCTAAGGGAGATGTGGACAAAGCAGCAAAGATATATACAGATATTATTGAAGATACCATTATGCCTGAATTGTTAACCTCTATGAAGTTGGCAAAATTGTTTTACGGAAGTAAATTGGTTCGTAAAACCTTATTAAAAAGGTATGGGCAACGCTTTAGCGAAGCCATGACAGATATTTTTATGGGAGAAAAATTATATCCTAAAGATGTTATGGAAGCTCTAAAAGAAAAGTTAAAAGAAAAAATGACACTTACAAAATAGGAAGATTGGTAATTTATAATTTAAAAATAGCCTTGTAAACGTTATGTTTATAAGGCTATTTTTTTGAGTAGGGTAGAGATAGATTATTCTCCAAAATAAAAAAAAAGAAGCTTTGCAAATTTGCAAAGCTTCTTTAAGCTAGTTATGTGTAAAGTTTAGATTTACTTTTGGTAAATTAAGCTAAACTATTAATTACATTATTTAATGTAGCACTTGCTCTCATTACAGAAGATGTTAATTCTTGATTTAATACGTAATAACCACCTGTATTAGCAGCATTTCCTTGAACAGAAATTAATTCGTCTACAATCTTTGTTTCGTTACTAGTTAAAGCCTCTGCAACAGGAGTAAAGATGGCTTTTAAATCAGCATCCTTATTTTGAGCAGCTAATTCTTGAGCCCAGTATAATGATAAATAAAAGTGAGAACCTCTGTTATCAATTCCTCCTAATTTACGAGTAGGAGATTTATCTGTATCTAAGAACTTACCTGTAGCAGCATCTAGCGTATCTGCTAAAATTTGTGCTTGAGGATTGTTGTATCGTTCGCTTAGGTGCTCTAAGGAAACAGCTAAAGCTAAAAATTCTCCTAAAGAATCCCAACGTAAGTAATTTTCTTCTTGTAATTGTTGTACGTGTTTTGGAGCAGATCCACCAGCACCTGTTTCAAACAATCCACCACCATTCATTAACGGTACAATAGATAACATTTTAGCAGAAGTACCTAATTCTAAAATTGGGAATAAATCTGTTAAGTAATCACGTAATACGTTTCCTGTTACAGAAATCGTATCTTTTCCAGCTTTTACTCTGTCTAAAGTATATAAAGTAGCTTCTAAAGGAGCTTTAATTAACAACTCTAATCCAGCAGTATCATGATCGGCTAAGTATGTATTTACTTTTTTAATTAACTCTGCATCGTGAGCTCTGTTTTTATCTAACCAGAATACGGCAGGCCATCCTGTAGCTTTTGCTCTGTTTACAGCTAGCTTCACCCAGTCTTGAATAGGAGCATCTTTTACTTGACACATTCTAAAAATATCTCCAGCTTCTACAGTTTGTTCTAATAATACATTTCCATCAGTATCTAAAACTTGTACCGTTCCCGCTTCTGATAATTGGAAAGTTTTGTCATGAGAGCCATATTCTTGAGCTTTTTGAGCCATTAAACCTACGTTAGGAGTCGTTCCCATAGTAGTAGGGTCAAAAGCACCGTTTTCTTTACAGAAATCTATTGTTGCTTGAAAAACTCCAGCATAAGATCTATCTGGAATTAAAGCTTTGGTATCTTGTTGTTGTCCTTCCGCATTCCACATTTGACCAGAAGTACGGATCATTGCCGGCATAGATGCATCAATAATTACATCAGAAGGCACGTGTAAGTTGGTAATTCCTTTATCAGAGTTTACCATCGCTACGTCAGGAGCATCTGCATACACAGCTTCAATAGCAGCAATAACTTCTGTTTCTTTAGCGTGTCCAGCTATTTTAGCATACACATCACCAATACCATTGGTAGCCGTAATTCCTAATTCAGTAAATAAATCTGCATATTTCTCAAAAACATCTTTATAAAATACTTCTACAACAGCACCAAAAATGATAGGGTCAGAAACCTTCATCATAGTAGCTTTCATATGTAAAGACAATAATACACCGCTTGCTTTTGCATCTGCAATTTCTTTAGCTGCATATTGTTTTAAAGAATTGATGCTCATTACAGAACAGTCAATAATTTCTCCAGCTTGCAAAGGAGCATATCCTTTTAAGTCTTTTCCGTTAAATGTAATTTTAAATTCGGTTGCTTTGTCTGAAGTAATTGCTTTTTCTGATCCGTAAAAATCGTTAGCTTCCATAGAAGCAACATGTGTTTTAGAATCTTTTTGCCAAGCTCCCATACGGTGTGGGTTTTTCTTAGCATAATTTTTAACAGCTTTAGGAGCTCTACGATCTGAATTTCCTTCACGTAAAACAGGGTTTACTGCAGAACCTAAAACTTTTGCATACTTAGCTTTAATTTCTTTTTCTGCTTCGGTAGCAGGGTTTGCAGGGTAATTAGGAATTTTAAATCCTTTTTCTTGCAATTCTTTAATAGCTTCTTGTAATTGAGGAATAGAAGCAGAAATGTTTGGTAATTTTATAATATTAGCTTCAGGAGTTTTAGCTAATTCTCCTAATTCTGCTAAAGCATCAGATATTTTTTGATCATCGGTTAAAAATTCTGGAAAGTTAGCTAATATTCTTCCCGCTAGAGAGATATCTCTTGTTTCCACCTCAATACCTGCTTTGCTTGTAAAAGCTTTGATTATGGGTAGTAATGAATACGTTGCCAAAGCAGGAGCTTCGTCTGTAAGCGTATAAATGATTTTTGAATTTTCTGTTGCCATTTTAATTCTTTAATAATTGTTTTTTATAGTTCTAAACCATAAGCCTAAAGCTTATAAGTTTTGCAAATGTAGTAATATTCTTAAGTTATTTTACAGCCTGTTAAAATCATAACGATTTTATAAAAAACTGTGCTATTTTAAATTCACAAAAAAGCCCAATACAAGGTATTGAGCTTTACATGTTTTTGGAATTGAAAAAAATTATTTTCTTCTAATTTCTTTAATTCTTGCTTTTTTACCAGTAAGTTCTTTAAAGTAGTAAATTCTAGCTCTACGAACTTTACCTTGTTTGTTTAATTCAATTTTTTGAATTGCTGGTAAGTTAATTGGGAAGATACGCTCTACACCAATAGTTCCAGACATTTTACGAATTGTAAACGTTTCAGAAGCACCGCTTCCTTTTCTTTGGATTACAACTCCTCTAAAAAACTGAGTACGTACTTTTTCACCTTCTCTAATTTCGTAGTATACAGTAATTGTATCTCCAGATTTAAAGTTTGGTAATTCTTTTTTTGTTACAAATTCGTCTTGTACAAATTTTACTAAATTTTCCATTTTTAATTTTTAATAATGGGTTTTTAACTACAACAACATTCACGATTTTCGTCAGAGGTTATTTAAGGAATGCAAAACTACTAATCTTAAATGAAAAAAGTAAACTTTTTTTATAAATTCTTGTTTAATAAGTAGGAGAGAAGTAACTTAAATTATTTAAGTGCTGTTTCAAACAAGAACAAAAAAGGATTTTATAATAAAATAAAATCCTTTTTTGTTCTTTAAATAAGATAGTGCTGAATTATTCCTTAATTCTTTCTTGGTACGTACCTTTAGCTGTTTCTATTTTAATTTTATCTCCTTCGTTAATAAATAAAGGTACATTTACTGAAGCTCCTGTTTCTACCTTAGCTGGTTTTGTAGCATTGGTAGCTGTATTCCCTTTTACTCCTGGTTCAGTATAAGTAACTTCTAAAATTACAGATTGTGGCATGTCTACAGCCAATGGCATCTCATCTTCAGAACGTACAATAATCGTTACAATTTCCCCTTCTTTTAATAGGTCAGGAGCATCTAAAGCAGTTCTTTCTAAAGTAATTTGATTGTAATCATCTGTATTCATAAAATTAAAAGTATCTCCTTCTGCATACAAATACTGATACTTTCTAGTTTCTACTCTTACTTCTTCTATTTTATGACCTGCAGAGAATGTATTATCTATTACTTTTCCTGAAGTTAAACTTTTTAATTTAGTTCTTACAAACGCAGGTCCTTTTCCTGGTTTTACATGTTGAAATTCAGTTATTTTATAAGTATCGCTGTTATAAACAATACACAATCCATTTCTAATATCTGATGTTGTTGCCATCTAATTTGTTTTATTCTTAGTTATTAAAATATCCTTTCATAATTCCTCGTTGAGAAGTTTGAATGAATTTAATGATATCATCTCGTTCGCTAGAAGCTTCCATTTCTGCTTCAATAATTCTAATTGCTTGTGTATTGTTATACGTACTTTGAAATAAAATTCGATAAATATTTTGTATTTCTCTTATTTTTTCTGTGCTAAACCCTCTTCTTCTTAATCCTACTGAATTGATTCCTACATACGATAAAGGTTCTCTTGCTGCTTTAACAAAAGGCGGTACATCTTTTCTAACCAAAGATCCACCTGTAACAAAAGCATGGTCTCCAATAGAACAGAATTGATGAATGGCAGTCATTCCTGCTAAAATAACATTGTTTCCAACATTTGCGTGTCCAGCTAATGTACTACCATTAGAAAAAATACAGTTATCTCCTACAATACAATCATGTGCTACGTGACAATATGCCATAATTAAACAATTGTCTCCTATCACTGTTTTCATCCTATCAGAAGTACCTCTATTTACAGTAACACACTCTCTTATGGTAACGTTGTTTCCTATAATAGTGCTGGTTTCTTCTCCATTGTACTTTAAATCTTGAGGAACAGCAGAGATTACTGCCCCTGGAAATATTTTACAGTTATCTCCAATAACAGCTCCCTCCATAATGGTTACATTAGAACCAATCCAAGTTCCAGAACCAATAGTTACATTATTATGTATGGTTGTAAAAGGTTCTATTACCACATTACGAGCTATTTTAGCTCCTGGGTGTACATATGCTAAAGGTTGATTCATAATCTTATTTTTTTCTTGCGATTTGTGCCATTAATTCGGCTTCTACTACTATTTTACCATTGGCATAACCAACAGATCTCATATGACAGATTCCTCTTCTAATAGGAGTAATTAATTCTGCTTTAAATATTAGTGTATCTCCAGGTAATACTTTTTGTTTAAATTTAACATTGTCCATTTTCATGAAATAGGTTAAATAGTTTTCTGGATCTGGCACCGTACTCAATACTAAAATTCCTCCGCATTGAGCCATAGCTTCTATTTGTAAAACTCCTGGCATTACAGGTGCATCTGGAAAATGTCCTACAAAAAAAGGCTCATTCATAGAAACATTCTTCATTCCTACTACATGTGTATCCGAAAGTTCTAGAATTCTATCAATCAATAAAAAAGGAGGTCTGTGTGGTAACAACTTCATAATGGCATGAATATCCATTAGTGGAGGTTGATTTAAATCAAATGTAGGTACACTATTACGTTTTTCTTGTTTGATGATGTTTGCCAAACGTTTTCCAAATAAAGTATTTATCTTGTGACCAGGTTTGTTTGCAATTACTTTTCCGCGAATACGTGTTCCTACTAATGCTAAGTCACCAATAACATCTAACAACTTATGTTTTGCGGCTTCGTTTGCCCAATGTAATTCTAAATTGTCTAGTATTCCATTGGTGGTCACTTGAATTTCATCTTTTCCAAATGCTTTTTTAAGCTTGGTTAATGTTTCCTCAGAAATGTCTTTATCCACATAAACAATGGCATTGTTTAGATCTCCCCCTTTTATAAGATTGTGCTCCAACATCATTTCTAATTCGTGTAAAAAACTAAATGTTCTTGCAGCTGAAATTTCTTTTTTAAACTGGTCAATCTTATTTAAAGTGGCATTTTGAGTTCCTAAAATCTTAGTACCAAAATCTACCATGGTTGTTACTTGATATTCTTCTGCAGGCATTAAAATAATTTCGCTACCTGTTTCTTCATCTTTATAAGAAATAACCTCTTTTACAATATATTCTTCTACAGGAGCCTCTTGCTCTACAATACCAGCAGATTCTAAAGCTTCTACAAAATACTTAGAAGAACCATCCATAATTGGAGGTTCGGATGCATCAATCTCTATAATTAGGTTGTCTATTTGTAGCCCCACAGCTGCCGCTAAAACATGTTCAGAAGTATTAATACTAACCCCTTTTTTCTCTAAATTAGTACCTCTCTCGGTTTCTGTAACATACTCCACCTTGGCTTCAATAGTGGGAGTTCCCTCTAAATCTACACGAACAAATGCGTAACCATAATTTTCTGGAGCTGGTTTAAACACCATTGTAACATTTTTACCTGTATGTAAACCTACACCTGTTAATGTTACTTCTTTTTGGATTGTTTTTTGTTTAAGCATCCTTTTTACTTTTATAAGCTTTATTTATTTTTTAATTCGTTTATAATTTGGGGTAATTTTCTGAAATACACATAGGACTTATTAAAATCATTATAATCCATTGCTGGAATACCTCTTAAAACAGCATCATCTTTTGTGTTCTTCCCAACACCTGTTTTTCCTGATATCCTCACATTATTTCCTATAGTTATATGACCAGAAATAGCTACTTGTCCACCAATCATACAGTTTTCTCCAATTTTACTAGAACCTGCAATGGCTGTTTGTGCAGCAATTACGGTATTGCTACCTACAACTGCATTGTGACCTACTTGTATTAAATTATCTAACTTAACACCTTTTTTTATAATCGTAGATCCCATAGTAGCTCTATCAATTGTAGTATTGGCACCGATATCTACATGATCCTCAATAATTACATTTCCTATTTGGGGAATGGTTTTATAGGTTCCATCTTCTGTAGGAGCAAAACCAAAGCCATCAGCACCAATTACAGCTCCTGCATGAATTTTACAATGGCTTCCTATTTCGCAATCAGCATATATTTTTACCCCTGCAAACAATGTTGTATTATCTTTTATAGTGACATTGTCTCCAATATAACAATTAGGGTAAATTTTAACATGATTCCCTATAGTCACATTTTCGCCTATGTAAGCAAAAGCACCTAAATAAATAGCTTCTCCTAACGTTGCAGAATCGGCAATACTCACAGGAGCTTCTATTCCCGATTTTTGATTTTTATACTCGTTATAAAACTCTAAAACTTGTGTAAATGCTTGGTAAGCATCGTCTACTTTAATTAGGGTTGATGAAATTTTGTCTGTAGCCTTAAAATCTTTATTTACAATTACTATAGAAGCTTTAGTACTATAAATATATTGCGTGTATTTTGGGTTTGATAAAAAAGTCATAGAACCTTGTTCTCCTTCTTCTATTTTTGAAAGTTTAGAAACCGATGCAGCTTCATCACCTACAATTTCTCCTCCTAATATTTCAGCTATTTGTGTTGCTTTAAATTCCATTATCCGCAAAAGTATAAAATTTAATTCTTTTAGGCTAATTTGACCTCTTTTGGATAGCAAAGAAAATATTTAATTACAGGTTTTGTTAAAGCCTGAATATTTAATTGATCGGAAGCTTCTACCAAATCTACAATTTCCCCTGTTTTATAATACAAATAAATTTTATTGGCAGACCCATTGTATGCTTGATTTTTTATTTGATCGTTAATTAAAAAATAACTTAAATCCTCTTCACTCCATCCTTGTTCCTGCATACTCTTCTTCACAAAAGAGATGTGTTCATTTGTAATAGGATGGTTACTTAATTTAACTTTTAACAACTTTCTGTTAATAATCATTTCCGATAATTTGGATAAAACTCTATCCTCATGGCTAATCCAATCTTTAATGGCCGATAAAATATCATAATCGTCTAATCTAGAAAATGTTTTTAAGGTCTCTACATCAAAATTTTCATCAATATCTTTATATAAAAAATAATGTAAAGCTTTACTACAAGGTAAATGCACCCCATCTTTAGCCAATTCTTTAGCTCTAGCTAATAAGTTCACCAACATTTTTTCTGCCACCACACCCGTTTTGTGCAAATAAGCTTGCCAATACATCAACCTTCTTCCTACAATAAATTTTTCTACAGAATAAATCCCCTTTTCTTCTACCACTAATTGATCGTCTACAACATTTAACATGTCTATCAAACGTTCAGAACTTATGTTCCCTTCCGCAACTCCTGTGTAAAAACTATCTCTTTTTAAATAATCCATCCGATCAATATCCAATTGACTAGATATTAACTGATTTAAAAATGTTCGTTTGTAATTCCCCTCAAATATCTCAATAGCTAAAGTTAAAGCTCCATCAAACTCTACGTTTAATTCTTTCATAAATTGCAAAGAAATCACTTCGTGACTTATTCCGTCAACAATACTATGTTCTAAAGCATGAGAATAAGGTCCGTGCCCTATATCGTGTAACAAAATAGCAATGCAAACTGCATTTTTCTCTTCCTCAGAAATTTGTACACCTTTGTTTTGTAGTACCTGAATAGCTTTTTGCATTAAATGCATGCAACCTACCGCATGATGAAAACGAGTATGATTTGCTCCCGGATACACCAAGTTAGACATTCCCATTTGCGTAATTCTTCTTAAACGCTGAAAATAAGGATGTTCAATTAAATCATAAATTAATTTATTAGGAATTGTAATAAAACCGTAAATAGGATCGTTTATAATTTTAACTTTATGGGATAAGCTTTTCAAATTTTGTACTTTTAAGATGCCACAAATATAAAAATCTAATTCCTTTATCTTTATTTAATCTAAGATTCTTAACCATATGAACCCTATACAAATACTTTGGGTGGATGATGAAATTCACCTTTTAAAACCCCATATTCTATTTTTAGAAAAAAAGAACTACAAAGTAACCCCATGTACCAACGGTGCAGATGCTTTAGATTTTGTAAAAGAACACAATTTTGATGTTATTTTTTTAGACGAAAACATGCCAGGTTTAAGTGGTTTAGAAACACTGTCAGAAATTAATAATAGCATTTCCAATGTACCTATTATTATGATTACCAAAAGTGAAGAAGAATTTATTATGGAAGAAGCCATTGGCTCTAAAATAGCAGACTATTTAATCAAGCCCGTTAACCCCAATCAAATTCTACTCAGTTTAAAAAAGAATTTAGACCACAACCGCTTGGTAAGCGAAAGAACTTCTATTAACTACCAGCAAGAATTCAGAAAAATTTCTATGGATTTAGCCTCCGTAAACTCTTACGAGGAATGGATTGCTATTTATAAAAAACTAGTGCATTGGGAATTGGAGTTAGAGCATATAGACGATGCTGGCTTGTTAAGCATTTTAGAAAGTCAAAAGCAAGAAGCCAATCAAATTTTCTTTAAATTCATTAAAAACAATTATAGCGATTGGTTTTACGATGACGATGCTCCTATATTATCGCATCAACTCTTTAAAGATATTATTTTACCAGAAATAGAAACCAGCGAAAAAACCATGGTTATTGTGGTAGATAATCTTAGATACGACCAATACTATGCCTTAGAAAAAACCATTGCCAATTATTATAAAAAACAAGAAGAAAAACCCTTTTTTAGTATTCTTCCCACCGCTACGCACTATGCAAGAAATGCTATTTTCTCAGGATTAACTCCTTTAGAAATGGCCACCAAACACAAAGATATTTGGTTAGGAGAAAATGACGAAGGTGGAAAAAACATGCACGAAGAAGAGTTTTTAAAAAGACAATTAAAACACTTACGCAAAGACCTCCCTTTTTCGTATCATAAAATTAGCAACACCAAAGCCGGAAAAGATTTAATTCAGAATTACAACAGCTACAAAAACAATAAATTTAATATTGTAGTGTTTAATTTTGTAGACATGTTATCACATGCTAAAACAGATACCAAGGTTATTAAAGAACTTACCTCAGACGATAAAGCCTACAGAGCATTAACAGACTCTTGGTTCCAAAATTCACCTATGTTAGAGCTTATTAAAAAAGCACAAAAAGACAACATTAAATTAATTATCACCACAGACCACGGTACCGTAAATTGTAGCAAACCTACCCAAGTTATAGGAACCAAAGCCATTGCTTCTAATTTACGATACAAAACAGGTAGAAGTTTAACTTTTCAGGACAAAGATGTGTACGCAGAACACGATCCTAAACAAATATTTTTACCACAAGAACACATGAATAGTTCCTTTATTTTTGCCAAAGATAATTTGTTTTTTGTGTACCCTAACAATCAAAATCACTACACCAAATATTATAAAGACACCTATCAACATGGCGGGATTTCTTTAGAAGAAATGATTATACCTTGTGTTATTTTTAATCCCAAGTAATCCCATTTATAATTACAAATCCTGTATTGAATTGTAAATCTGTTTTTCTTAAATCGTTTCGTTTTTTTGTTTAAACAACTCAACTTTTTAAAATATAAGAAATCATAGATTAAAAAATGAGATGACATTCTTTAGGGCATTTCTCCCAAAAATTATTTTTGGGAGTCGGGCTTTCATTACTCGCTTTGTAAAACTATTTTTCGTTCACACTCAAAACAATTTTACAAGAGCTCAAACAAGCCATTCAATCCCTAATGCGTTATAATACCATTTTGAACTTACTTTGTCGCATAAATTCAAGTTTATCTGTTACATTCGTTTATTTGATTGAAAATTAACAGTGCGTTAATTTATTTTTTAAAAGGTATAATAGATATTTTAAATTAGAATTATACTACTAGACTAAAAACATAAAGAGGTGGGGAAAATACTTCCCACCTCTTTATATTATATGTAATACTAGTTTGAATTTATTCTGTTAAGCTCGTTTATTTGTTGTGCTGAGAGTTAACAGTACGATAATTTACTTTTAACTAATATTATTTAACATTTACCAATTCTACATCAAAAATTAATGTAGCGTTAGGAGGGATTACACCTCCAGCTCCACGAGCACCATATCCTAAATCAGAAGGAATTACCAAACGAGCTTTGTCTCCAACTTCTAATAATTGAATTCCTTCGTCCCATCCAGAAATAACTTGCCCTACACCAATAGCAAATTCAATAGGTTCGTTTCTTTTGTAAGAAGAATCAAAAACAGTTCCGTCAGGCAATTGCCCTTTGTAATGTACAGAAACATTTTGTCCTTTTGTAGCTTTTTTACCTGTATTTCCTTTTTGAATAATTTGGTATCTTAAACCACTTTCGGTTTTTTGGAAACCTGCAGCTAATTTTTCTAATTCAGCTTCTTTGGCAGCAGCTTCTTCTTTAATTCTAGCTTCTCTAGCTCCTTCAAAAGTTCTAAACGCTTCTATAGCATTAAATTTTTCAGCAGCTTCTCCAACACGAATAATTTCTAAAGATTCAATTACGTCTTCTTGTTCAATAGCGTCTACAATATCTTGTCCTTCTACTACACTTCCAAAAACAGTATGTTTACCATCTAACCATGGAGTAGCAGTGTGTGTAATAAAAAACTGAGAACCATTGGTACCAGGCCCTGCGTTTGCCATAGATAACTTTCCAGGAGCATCGTGTTTTAATTCGGCAACAATTTCATCGTCAAAACTATATCCAGGACTTCCTGTCCCTGTTCCTTGTGGGCATCCTCCTTGAATCATAAAATCGGCAATCACTCTATGAAATTTTAATCCATCGTAATAAGGAGTTCCTTGTGGTTTTGCAGAATTTTCCATATTCCCTTCTGCTAAAGCAACAAAGTTACCTACGGTTCCAGGAGTTTTTTCAAATTCTAAATTTACTAAAATAGCACCTTTAGAGGTGTTAAATTTTGCATACAATCCGTTATTCATGTCTTTCTTATTTATTTTAAAAATGGATTTGAGTGATGAGAATTTAAAACTCAATCCAACGTTTACATTATTTGAATTAATAACTCCTGAAGGAGATACTACTTTACCAGCCGATGCTATAATAGAGAACTTATCATTAATATGGTAATAACCACCTACTTTTACTTTACCAATAATTCCTTCTCCAGTATCAATTCCAGCTCCGCCACCAGCACCTGCTAAAACCTCTGTGTACAATTGTAATTTTTGCTTTGCAAATATAGGAGAATACAATCCAAATCCAACCATTCCATCAGCATAACCTCCAGCTCCTAATTCACTTCTTGGATCGTTTCCAGTATAGGTAGCTTCGTAGGCAAAAGCAGCTTGTCCTGTAAGGTATAAGTATTTGTTAACATCTACATTAACTTGCAGTGCTAAAAGGTGTAAATCTAAGGGTTCTCTAACCATTCGGTTTAGGTTAAAGTAGGTTTGGTGTTGTAAACTTAATCTAATCCCTTTACTTTTTATAGCTTTTACAACCTTAGAGCTAATATTGTTTATGTTTTTATAGCCAGAGTAGGTATCTACCTTAATACCTCCTCCTAAGGTATATGCTTCAAAATAACCATCTAAAGCTCTTGTATAACCTCCGTGTAAAAATAAAGAAGTGTGGTCGGAAAGGTGGTAATCAATTCCAAAAGAAGGATAAATAGTAGCTCCCCCTTCGGGTCTAATTCTACCCCCAGCAGCACCAATTCCTAGCTTGGTAAATATACTAATATGTTTGCCTTGGTAAGGCTCATACCCTAAACCCCCAAAAATATCCATAAACCCTGCCGTTAAACCTTTGTAGATAGCATCTGTATGTATAAATGCAAACGTGTTTTTAGAAAGATACTTTTGGTATTCAAAACCTATTAAATGAAGTGTGTTGGTAATACGTTCATTATTATTAGCATTGTCTTTTCTGGAATTTCCGATAGGGAAATATTGATCTAGCTTAATAGAAAAGGAACTTCTTTTTAAAGGAGCGTTCCAATTTTTGTGAGCGTAATAAAGTTTGTTTTTATGTTTGTACTTACTAATGTTAACATGTATTGGTATTTCTGCAAAAACTGAAGCGGAGTTACTTTTAATAATTCCGGTATAAAAATCAAAATGACTGTATTGAACTCCAATGTTAAATTTGGGAAAATGATAAGAAAAACCCAGATTAGCATTAATATAAGCTCCTTTGTTGATTAAGACTCTAAAGCCACCACCACCTCCAAAGTTAAAATTCCCATCTACAAAAAAGTGAGAAAACAAACGTTTTTGATAGCCCAATTCTATTCCTAAAGTAAACAAACCTCCTTGATCGCCAAAAAGAGCAGCATAACTATGCACACCTGTATAAATAGTTTTGGTGATAGGAATTTGATAATGAATTCCTCCCAAGCCCATAGTACTATCTAAATTAGGCATAGATGGCATGTCTATAGGAATATAATTAAATCGTACTTTATTGTTTAATTGAGTGGCATGTGTAGTATCGTAAAAATTATTTTTCTGAGAAAACAGAAGAATAGAACTAAAGCATACCATCCAAAATAACAACGTTTTCATACAATTCTATTTAAATTCACTTGTAAAGTGTAGTTTTACGGATGGATATTTGTCTTGAGTCATTTGTATGGTAAAGGCAGAATCTGCTAAAAAAACCAACTGTCCTTGTTTGTCTTTTGCTAAATAACGTTGTTTTACACGTTTAAATTCTTCAAACTCCTGTTTGTTATCTCCAGGTTCTACCCAACAGACTTTGTGCATGTTTAAGTTTTCGTAACTACACTTAGCACCATACTCGTGTTCTAAACGGTACTGAATCACTTCGTACTGTAAAGCACCTACGGTACCGATTACCCTACGTCCGTTTAGTTCTAGGGTAAATAACTGTGCAACTCCTTCATCCATCAACTGATCTAATCCTTTGTATAATTGTTTAGATTTTAATGGATCTGCATTGTTAACATAACGGAAATGTTCTGGAGAAAAACTAGGAATTCCTTTAAAGTTAATCGTTTCTCCTTCTGTTAAAGTATCTCCAATTTTAAAGTTTCCAGTATCGTGTAAACCTACAATATCACCTGGAAAAGATTCGTCTACAATTTCTTTCTTTTCAGCAAAAAACGCATTAGGACTAGAAAATTTCATTTTCTTTCCGTTACGCACATGCAAATAAGGAACGTTACGTTTAAACGTACCCGATACTATTTTTACAAACGCCAAACGATCTCTATGTTTAGGATCCATATTGGCATGTATTTTAAACACAAACCCAGTTAGTTTATCTTCTTTAGAATCCACCACTCGTTCTTCAGCTTGTTTCGGTTGAGGATCTGGAGCAATTTCTATAAAACAATCTAACAATTCTTTCACTCCAAAATTATTTAACGCAGAACCAAAGAATACGGGTTGTAAATCCCCTTTAATATAATCGTCTTGATTAAATTTAGGATAAACTTCTTCTACCATTTCAATTTCTTCTCGCAGTGTTTCCGCAGCCTTTTCACCAATCATTTCATCCAATTCTGGAACACTAATGTCTGTAAATTCTACACCGCTAGTAACAGTTTGTTTGTTATCTCCAGAAAACAGATTGATTTTCTTTTCCCAAATGTTGTAAATTCCCTGAAAATCATATCCCATTCCTATAGGAAAAGAGAGGGGAGTAGTAGTTAGCCCTAGTTTTTGTTCTACCTCATCTAATAAGTCAAAAGCATCTTTCCCCTCACGGTCCAACTTGTTAATAAAAACAATCATAGGAATTTTACGCATTCTACAAACCTCAACCAATTTTTCAGTTTGTGGCTCAACTCCTTTGGCAACGTCAATTACTACAATCACACTATCTACAGCCGTTAAAGTCCTAAACGTGTCCTCTGCAAAATCTTTATGTCCAGGGGTGTCTAAAATATTAATTTTACGCTCTTTATAATTAAAAGCAAGTACAGAAGTAGCAACGGAAATTCCACGCTGACGTTCTATTTCCATAAAATCAGAAGTAGCTCCCTTTTTAACCTTATTGTTTTTTACCGCACCGGCTTCGCTAATCGCACCACCAAAAAGCAGTAATTTTTCTGTTAACGTGGTTTTACCTGCATCGGGGTGAGAGATAATTCCAAAGGTTCTTCTACGTTTTATTTCGTCTATAAATGCCATTCTGTTTCTTTAAAGATTGCAAATATACGTTTTCAATGTGCAATTAGCAATTTCGTAATCGTATGTTTTGTTTGGGTGTGTCCCTGTCGGGTCAGGCTTTACGCTATATCTTTTTAGTAGTCATTACTTCCTACCAAAAAGGATGTCGCTGCAATCCTTCACACAAATTGTAATTATATAAAGTTGTTTAAATCTTCCTCCCAACAATAGTCTTTGTAAACTATTTTATAATCTTCTATGTTTTTGTTTACTTGTTCTTTATAAATTTGATGAATACCTTTTTTACCGTTAAAATCCATCAAATACCATTTAAATAAAGACGTAATGTGTATTTCTTTAAGAGTATCGTAATACTCAGTTTCACTTTCTAAAAAAGATTGTGTAGCAATGTTTAGTTGTGTATTTATTTGTTTGGCTTTATAAAAAGCAATAGGCGGGCAACTTTTAGCACCACAATTTAACGCAAAATGAATTCTATAATCAATTACATCAACAGCTAGTCTTTTAATTAAACTGGAGTAAAAAATATTTTGAAAAAAACCAAGAGAATATTTATATCTATACTTTCTTAAAATACCATGTTCCACATCATCTAAACTAAATTTTCGATTGGCAATTTTAAATAGTTTTTTTCTGTAAATATCAGGCTTACTGTAGTTAAATTCTTTTTTTAAAATTAAAAAATAAGCATTGTAAATATTAATCCAAAATGTTTTTTTTAAATCATCAGTATAAAGCTCTTTTTTTAAATTTTTAAAAGAACAGTTTCTAAGTTTATTTTTTAGTTTGCAAGTGTCTTTATTTAGCTTAACAGCGAATAGTAATTCTTCTGATAGTTGAATATTATCAGTCATTTATAAATGTTGTTAAATGTTATTATTTCGTCGAAAACTTTAAAATTAAATAACAAAATAAAATTTTCGTTAAATCGTTTTTTGAATATCTCTACTTGGTCAAGTATGTAAAAAAAGAATTAAGTTAAGAATAAAATATGTAGCATGAATATTTTAAGTTTTTCGACAAGTTTTAATAATGAATAAGTCTGTATCACTCATTATTAAATATGAACGAGTTACGTTGAACTTGTCTGTAGGTGTGGTCTTAAACACACCAAATACTATTGGATTAAAAGAACTATCAATGTAAAAATATACGAGTTGTATCCGTTTTAAAATCGGGGTGATTGGGTAAAATTCTAATCTTTTTTTTTTAATGTAAAACGATTTTCTTGATGATAATTACTTCAAAAAAAATGTATACAGATAATACTCATAATATTAGTATAGCCAATAGATATACATACTAACAGAAAAATTAGGTAAAAAGAATAATCATAATTTATTAGATTGACTGCTTAAATAAAACCTCCAAATAAAAACAATACTATTTTTATTTGGAGGTTTTGTCTTAAGAATTAAGAATTTTTTTAAACTTTACAAAGAATCAATTAATATTTGACCTTTTAGAATATCTTCAAAAGTTTCTCTTTCTCTAATTAAATAGTCTTTACCCTTTACAATTAAAACTTCGGCAGGTCTGTAGCGAGAATTGTAATTAGATGCCATAGAGAAGCAATATGCTCCTGCATTTTCAATGCTTAAAATATCACCTTCGCTAATTTCGCTAATCTCTCTATTGCTAGCAAATGTGTCTGTCTCACAAATATAACCCACTACGTTGTATTCTTTTTTAGGACCATTAGGGTTAGATACATTTCTTACTTTGTGGTAAGAATCGTACATCATAGGTCTTATTAAATGGTTTAAGCCGCTATCTATACCCGCAAATGTAATGTTGGGTGTTTGCTTAATTACGTTTACTTTTGCTAAAAAGCTTCCAGATTCTGATACTAAAAATTTACCTGGTTCAAAAATTAAATTTAATTCTTTCCCATATTTAGTACAAAAAGCATTAAAACTAGCCCCTAAAACTTTTCCTAACTCTTCTAAATCAGTAGCATAATCACCATCTTTGTAAGGTACTTTAAATCCGCTACCTAAATCTACAAATTCAATAGTATTAAATTGTTCAGCAACTCCTAATAATACTTCCATGGCTTGTACAAAAGCACTCGCATCAGAAATATCAGAACCTGTGTGCATGTGTACACCGTTAATAGGTGTACCTGTTTTAGCCAATACAGCTTTAATTTCTTCTACCTGATTTACAGAAATTCCAAATTTAGAATCTATGTGTCCTACAGAAATTTTTGCATTTCCACCCGCCATAATATGTGGATTGATTCTTAAAGATACAGGAGCATTTGGAAAAGCATTTCCAAATTTTTCTAAAATAGATAAGTTATCTAGCGTAATTTTTACTCCTAATTCTTTTGCTTCTGCAATTTCTTCAAAAGAAACTCCGTTAGGGGTGTAAGAAATATCTTTAACATCAAAACCAGCAGCCAAACAAAGCTTTATTTCTTGTACAGAAACACAGTCAGATCCAGAACCTAAGTTTTTTAAAACCTTTAAAACATTTAAGTTGGTGTTCGATTTTACTGCGTAATTTAATTTTACGTTTTTAACCGATGAAAAAGCATTCATCATTCTTGTGTATTGATTCTCAATAACACTTGCATTGTACACGTACAATGGGCTTCCGTACTTTTCTGTTAACGAAACTAAAAATTGATTATCCATGATTTATAGATACTTGTTTGCTGTAATTTCAGCAATGTTTATAATTACTTTTATTGCTTTGTCTATAGATTCTAAAGGTACATACTCATATTTACCATGAAAATTGTGTCCGCCTGCAAATATATTAGGGCAGGGCAATCCCATAAATGATAATTGAGAACCGTCGGTACCACCTCTAATCGCTTTTATTAACGGTTGTATATTCTCTTTTTTCATAGCTTCTGCTGCAATATCTACAATATGCATTACAGGAACTATTTTTTCTTTCATGTTAAAATACTGGTCTTTAATTTCCACCGAAAATACTGGCGACTCATATTTTTTGTTGAGCGAAGATACTAAAGAGTTTATTGTTTTTTTACGTTCCTTAAACTTTTCTAAGTCATGATCTCTTACAATATATTCTAACGTAGTTTTTTCTACATCACCATGCATGTCGTGTAAGTGGTAAAAGCCTTCGTACCCAGTAGTTTTTTCAGGAACTTCATTAGCTGGCAAACCATTGATAAAATCTTGAGCCATTAATATGGCATTTACCATTTTGTTTTTTGCATACCCCGGGTGTACGTTTTTACCTTGAACGGTAACAACAGCACTAGCAGCGTTAAAGTTTTCGTATTCTAACTCTCCAATTTGGCTACCATCCATGGTATAAGCCCATTCCGCTCCAAATTTTTCTACATCAAATTTGTGAGCACCCTTTCCTACTTCTTCATCAGGAGTAAAACAGATACGAATAGTTCCGTGTTTAATTTCTGGATGTTGAATTAAATATTCCATGGCAGAAACGATTTCGGTAATTCCAGCTTTGTCATCTGCTCCTAAAAGAGTGGTTCCATCGGTAGTAATAATGGTTTGTCCTTTGTATTGTTGAATATCATCAAAATAAGAAGCATCCAAAACAATATTTTTTTCAGCATTTAACACAATATTACCACCATCATAATTGTAGTGAATTTGTGGGTTTACATTTTTTCCACTAAAATCTGGACTGGTATCTATGTGTGCTACAAAACCAATTACAGGAACACGATGAATTACGTTACTAGGTAACGTTGCTGTTAAGTAACAGTTTTTATCTAATACAACGTTACTTAAGCCTATTTCTTTTAGTTCTTGTTCTAACATACGTGCTAAGTTCCATTGCTTTTCTGTACTTGGAAAAGCAGGATTGTTTGGATCAGATTGTGTGTCTACTTGTATGTATGATATAAACCTGTTTAAAATAGCTTCCATAATTGGTTATAGTTTCGTACAAAAATAATTAAGTGTTTAGAAAACTACGTAGTGAATGCGTAAAATAAACTTAATTTGTTTTATTTGTTAAGGGTCTGTGTAATTTTAAACAAAAAAACATTAGAGGATTGTTTGAATCCTATAATGTTTTAAGACTGTTAAAAATGGTAACACTTTCATCCAAGCTATTGGGTAAATTTTTACTGGTATTAATGGTAGATCTTAATAAATAGTAATATTCATCATCCTCTATATAATAATCTAAAGTGTAAATTTCTTTTTGATGTTGTCTTTCAAAACTAAAAACATAATATGCAGGTTGTTTGTTAAATTGTAAAAAACCATTACTAATCATGTAATTTTTAGGAGCTTTTTCAATATTGGTTAACAACTCGTTTTTAAAAGCCTTGTCTAATATAATTTTTCCTTTAAATCTAGTGATGTCTATAATAAAGGAGGATGAATAATTTCTAGTAGTATCTGCAGCGTATATTCTAGATTGATAATCATCAAAATACAATTCTCTTTTCCAGGTATCTCCAATGGTTATCTCAAAATTATTTTTCACATCTCTAATTACTTTAGAATGATTGAATTGAGTATGTTTATTGATGTTTAATAAGGTTCCTAAATCTTTTTTCTTCTTACATGAAAATAAAGTAATAAAGATCAAACAAAAAATAGTGTAATGAATTTTTATGTTCATTATATTAGCTTTTTTAAAAGTGTATATTTAATTAATAGCGAAAATAAGTTTAAATTTTTAATTTAAATAGTTTAGTGGTATGAAAGGATTAGTTATTTCAGGAGGAGGAAGTAAAGGAGCTTTTGCAGGAGGTGTAGCAGAATATTTGTTGACACAACAAAAAAAAGAATACGATATTTTGGTAGGAACTTCTACAGGTAGTTTAATGATATCTCATTTGGCTTTGGGTAGAGTAGATATGCTAAAAGAATTGTATACCAATGTAAATCAAAAAACTATTTTTAGTAATTCCCCTTTTGTAGTGAAAGGAAAGGGAAATGCAAAATCTATATCGATTAATCATTTAAAAGTACTTTGGAATTTAGTTCGAAAAAGAAAAACATTTGGGGAAAGTAAAAATTTAAGAACCCTAATTCATAAAACCATTGATAACGATTTTTACGAAGCGTTAAAAACGACAGGAAAAGACATTGTGGTTACCGTTTCTAACCTAACAGAAGGACGAGTAGAATATAAAGCAGTGAGTGATTTTAGTAGAACTGAATTTTGTGATTGGATTTGGACATCTTGCAATTATGTACCTTTTATGAGTTTGGTAGAGAAAAACAACTTTCAGTATGGTGATGGTGGTTTTGGAGCTTTGGTACCTATTAAAGAAGCAATTAATAGAGGAGCTACAGAAATAGATGTAGTTATTTTAGATACCGAAGTTAGATTGATGACGAACATACCTGCTAAAAACCCATTTTCTTTAATTACCAGTGTTTTAGAGTTTTCATTAGAACAAGTAAAAAAGCACAATGTTTCTATAGGGAAATTAGCCTCTCATTACGGAGATGTACAATTAAATTTATATTACACGCCTACCATTTTAACGACCAATTCCTTGATTTTTGATAAAGAGTTAATGACAGAATGGTGGCATCAAGGATATGCGTATGCTAAGCAAAAAAATAGAGAGTTTGAAACCATGAGTGAGTTAAAACTAGAGAATAACTAATTAAAAAATAATACAAGTAGCCCTTGGAGCTTTAATTTCATCCACAAACGTTAATTTTCCTGTAGTAACATCTCTTTTAAAAGAACAAATATTATTTGTATCTCTATTGGCTACAAGTAAAAAACGATGGTCTGGTGATAAAGAAAAGTTTCTAGGATGTTCACCATGTACATGCACCCTTTCTACAAATGATAAAGTTCCGTTTTTAGTAACATTAAAAACACCAATACTATTATGTCCTCTATTGCTCATGTATAAAAAACGAGCATCGGAACTAATGGCTATGTGTGCAGCTGTATTGTGTTCTTTAAACTCTTTAGGAAGTGTTGTAACAGTTTCTAGTATTTTATAGCTGTTGTTTGTGATGTCTTTTTTAATCACAGATACCGTAGAACTTAATTCATTTACCACATAAATAATAGGAAAATGAGGATGAAAGGCTAACAATCTAGGGCCACTTTCTAAAGGCAATTCCAGTTCACTAAAAGTATTTGGGGTTAGTTTTTGTAATGTCTCATCAATAGTCCAAAACATCAATTTATTAGCACCTAAATCTACACTAATTACATTTTTAGAATTGGGCTCAAAGTAACAAGAATGTGCAAATGCTTTTTGTTGTCTTTTATGAGGGCTAGGTGTACTTACAAAATGATGTTGCGTGTCTAATTTGGTAGATAATTCTCCATTAGTATTAATGCTATGTAAATTAACGCTTCCACCAAGATAGTTAGCCGTTAACACATAATTATTTTGACTAGAAACAAAACAAGGACCTTGAGCTACTTCACTTGTATTGATTGGAATTAGTTTTTCAGAACTTATCTTAAAACTACTAATAGTTCCTGTTTTCTCGGAGTTGGTTGCAATTATATATTGCTGGTTGTCTGTTTTGGTGAGATAAGAAGGGTTGTTGGTTTTAGCTACTAATTTAATGGGGCTTAAAAACCCGTTTTTATCAATAGTAGCCCTGTAAATTCCTTCACTGGTAGAAAAATCTTTATTTGTATAGGTTCCAATATAAAAGTTCATGTTTTCTTGACTAACGAGATTTAAACTCGTCAAAAATAAAACAATAAGCTGTAGATTAATATGCATTCTTTTGTATTTTTTGTGAAGATAGAATATTATTATCAATTATTAAATGCAACATTGTTGCGTTTAATGAATAATGTAGTATATTTGCTAGCTCAAAAATAGAGATTCATTTAGAAGTAGGGTTGTCCTTGTTTTTAAATAATTGATTAAGAATTATATGCAAGAACAGAGTAAGCAAATAAAACGATATCCGAGCCTAAAAGCATGTACACTTCTAAACAATGTGTCATATATAAGAGTACTATTAGTCACCTTTATACTATGCTTTTTTAATGCTACCCTGCATTCACAAAAAAAGGCATGTAGTTTTACATTAACAGGAACGGTATTAGATGTAGATACCAAACAACCACTACCTTTTGTAAAAGTTACAGTAAAAGGTACAGAAAAAAATACGTTAACAGATATTGAGGGTCTGTTTGAAATAGAAGGACTTTGTCATCAATCAAATACCTTAATTATTTCTTGTTATGGCTATTGTGATACGGTGTGTGAAGATTTTCATCAGCACGGAAAAAGTCCCCACATTTACTTAAAGCATGAAGTACACAATCTAGAAGGTGTTACTATTACGGCTCAAAAGAGTAGAGAAGAAGGTACAGCATCTATTTCTCAACAAGTTATTAAGGTAGATGAAACTCTTGTGAATACTTCGCAAAGTTTAGCAGCTACGGTTTCAGAAGTAGAGGGGGTTACTTTTTTAGCCACAGGAAGCAATGTACAAATACCTGTAATACATGGTTTGTATGGAAATAGAGTGTTGGTAATTAATAATGGTTTAAAACATGGTTTTCAGAATTGGGGAACAGATCATGCTCCCGAAATAGATATTTCTGCCGTAAACACAGCTACTGTGTTAAAAGGAGCAGCAGGAGTGCGTTACGGACCTGAAGCTTTAGGAGGAGCTATTGTAGTAGAAGGAGCTCCTTTGTACTTAAATGAAGATTTTAAATTAAAAGTAGGAACAGGATTCCATACCAATGGAAGAGGTTATTTTATAAACCCAGAAGTTAGTCAAGGTTTTAACCAATGGAGTTACCACGTAGGGGCTAATTACACACGTGTAGGAGATAGACACGCTCCAGGGTATCAATTAACCAATACAGGAAAAGAAGAAAAAGCTTTTAATGCAGGCTTGCGTTACCGTATTAAAGATAATATAGATGTTAAATTGTATTACAATTATTTAGATCAAAATTTAGGATTGTTGGCTGCTTCTTTTCCTACGAGTGCTTCTTCTTTAATTAGAGCTTTTAATACAGATAGACCTAGCATTGTGAATTCCTTTTCGTACAATATTAACGAGCCCAATCATTTAGTGAAACATCATTTGGCAAAGGCAGAAGTAAATTGGCAGTATTCTGATGAAGCTAAATTAACCTTAAGGTTAGGGAGACAATTAAATCAACGTCAAGAATTTGATGTACGAAGAAATGCAGACAGACCCATTATTGATGTAGATTTAATCACAAACGATTATCAATTAGAATGGAAGCATCCGGATTGGTTTCACTTAGATGGATTGATAGGAGTGCAATTGTTCTCTCAAAATAACGATAACAATCCAGGAACAGGAACTACCGCTTTTATCCCTAATTACAATAGTTTAAGATACAGTGCTTTTTTTGTTGAAAGTTTAAAGAAAAATAAAAACACGTTTGAATTTGGTGTGCGTTTAGATTACGAAAACAACAATGTAAGAGGAAGAGAAACAAGTCAACGAATATTTAGAGACGATTATAGTTTTTCAAACATCACCTCCTCTTTTGGGTACATTCGCCAATTATCTCAAGATGCTACTTTTAGAACCAATATAGGAACTGCTTGGAGAACTCCTAATTTGGCAGAATTGTACAGTTTTGGACAACATGGTTTTGGTTTAGAATATGGTTTACTCCGTTTGCGTTTTGATGAAAATGGTTTACCTAGAACAGACCGTGTGTTACAAGCAAACGATAATACGGTACAAGCCGAAAAAGGATACAAATGGATTAACGAATGGCAAAAACAAAATGCTAACAACAGCTTTGTTCTTACTGCTTACGGGAATTATATAGAAAATTATATTTTTCAGAGTCCTTTAGGAGCTTTTCGTACTTTTAGTAGTGCTACCTCAGTAGGGTTTCAATACAACCAAGTAGATGCACTTTTTTTAGGAACCGATTTTACGTGGAAAAGAAAATGGACTCAAAAAGTAGAAGGAACCTTTGGATTAAATTATTTATGGTCTAGAAATATAGAAGACAAAGAAACCCTCATCAATCAGCCTCCGATTACTACGCATTATAAATTAACATGGGATCTTAAAGATCTAGGAATTTTTAAATCTTCAAAACTAGTTATCAATCCTAGTTATACATTTAGGCAATTTCAAGCACCTCAAACCATTCCGTTAGAAAGTATTGCGACAGGGGAGACTGTTATTTCTAGAACTACAGGAATTTTTGATTTTGTAGACGCTCCTTCGGGTTATTTTTTACTAGATCTTTCCTGGAAGTTTAAACTAAAATCGTTTGAGATATCAATATCAGCAGACAATGTGTTAAATAAGAGTTACAGGAGTTATTTAAACGAAACAAGATATTTTGCTGAAGACATCGGAAGAAACTTTTTGTTTACCATAAACTATCATATTTAAATTAACAACTAAAACAAAAAACAAGATGAAAACAACAGATTTTTTAAAGAAGTATAGCCTATATGCTTTATTAGTAACAGGATTGGCAATAACTAGCTGTAGCAGCGATGATGATGCTCCACCATTAGAAAATGATGCAGAAGTAATTACCAATGTAAATGATCCTCAAGAGGTTTTAGAATTTAAGGCAGAAGACCCAGATGGAGAGGGAATAGAAGCTTTAGAGATTATAGACGATATTATACTAGATGCCAACAAAACCTACAATTTAACGTTTGAAATTTTAAACACATTAGCAGAAGATGAGGACGAGGATAAAGATGAAAAAGATAATGTGAATGTTCCAAAAGCTAAAAGTGATGGAGATGATGGAGAAGACGAACATGAGCATGGAGAAGATATTGGAGAAGAAATTGCAGAAGAAGATAACGAACATCAATTTTTCTTTTCGTTTACAGAAGGAGCTTTTTCAAACCCTACAGGAAATGGAAATATAGACGGAGCAACAACAGGGACAGATGCTATTAATTACGAAGACCAAGATGAGAATGGTAATAACGTAGGATTAGAAACTACTTGGACAACTGCTACTGCCGGATTGGCTTCTGGAAAGTTTAGAGTTAAACTACAACACCAACCTAACGGTATTAAAACAGACACTTCTGGAGCAGATGATGGTGATACTGATTTTGATTTGGAATTTGACTTAATCATTCAATAATTTTAAAAAGCCTTTTCTTGCAAGAAAAGGCTTTTTTAAAAGTACTTAGTACATGAATGTAACTAAAATAGGAATTGTAACAATTTCCGACAGAGCGAGTCAAGGTATTTACGAAGATGTTTCAGGAAAAGAAATTATTAAATTTTTACAGAACAATATTTCTTCGGAATGGGTAGAGTCTTATCAAATTATACCTGATGAGCAAGAACAGATAGAACAAAAATTAAAAGAATTAAGCGATAAAGAAGAATGTTGTATGATTTTAACTACGGGAGGTACAGGGCCTACTGTTAGAGATGTAACTCCTGAAGCTACTATGAATGTTTGCCACAAACTATTACCAGGTTTTGGAGAGTTAATGAGACAAAAAAGTTTGCAGTATGTTACTACAGCAATTTTGTCTAGACAAACAGCCGGAATTCGTAACAAAACACTCATTGTAAACTTACCAGGAAAACCAAATTCCATTAAAGAATGTTTGCAAGAAGTATTTCCTGCCATTCCGTATTGTTTAGAATTAATAGGAGATCAACATATTAAAATCATGTAGTAAATAATTAAATTGTTTAATTTAAAATTCAATTTTAAGATGCTAAATTTGTAGTAAATTGTACAAAAGTAATATCCAAATAGAAGTTTTACGAAATGGTAAAATTTAAGTGCTATGCAACAGAAAGAAATTAAAGACTTATTAAAATCTAGAGAGATTAAGGTGACTAATAACCGATTGTTGTTGTTAGAGGTTCTTGCAAACGAAAACAAAGCAGTGGGTAGAAGTAAGCTTCAAAAACTAATTAATTGCGATAGGGTTACTTTGTACAGAACGATTAATACATTAATAGATGCAGGAATTATACACAAAGCACACACAGGTAGTGATGATGTGTACTATGCCATGTGTAAACACACTAATTGCAGTCATTTAGCACATCAACACAAACACATTCATTTTAAATGCAAAGAATGTATGGATATTAAATGTGTAGAAACCTCTAAAGAATTAGTGGTACAACTCCCTAACTTTACCATTGATGAAGTAAATATAGAAGTTACAGGTATTTGCAATCAATGTCAACAAAATTAATTAAGTACCATACTTACATCTTATAGAGTGATTTTTGATAAAATTTTATCAAAAATCATTTTTTTATTTGAAATACTTCTGTTTTTTGCTGGAATATTGAGTACGATTTATATCATTTCTAATAGATGATTTCGCATATTTTAATAATTTAAGTTGTTTAACTGTTAAGTTTCCTAAACAGATAAACAATTCAGCAAAAAATAGATATACAATTAAATACGCAGTTTTTAATTGTATATGGTGTCGTATCTAAAATAGTAAAGCTAGCCTTTGTATTAGAACATTTAAAAAAGTAAACAAATGTATGATTAAACAAAATAAAAGTACGTAAGAGTACATGTAACAGTGTAAATTCATTTATTTTTATTGGTAAAATATTAGTTATGAAAAAAACGATTTGCTTTTTAAGTGGTTTACTTGCAGGTTTTTGGGTGTGTGCACAAGAAATTGTTCCTCCAAACACCAGTGTAAGTTCTCCTGTAAATAATACTTTTTATTACGGATTCGAAGCCTCAGGAAGTACCGCCAAGTGGTCTACAAATCAATCGAGTGTTTGGTCTATTTCTACAGATAAAAAGGCAAGAGGATCTCAGAGTTTGCAATTAAAGATAGAAAACAATAGTAGTAATGCTATCCAAAGTTTTGTAACTCCCTATACCATTTCTAAGGTAAGAAGTGCAGCTATTTCAAATACAGAATCGATGATTATCGCAAGTAGTTATGAGGGTAGAGTATTAGGAATTAACTATACAGGAGCTATTGTTTGGGATACTGCTTTAATAGCCTCAGGAGATACGGAGCCCTCGCTTACAGCAAATAACGATCTTTTTTGTGCCGATTTAAACAATGATGGAATTGAAGAAATATTAGCAGCTAATGCCGATGGTGTTCTGTATTGTTTAGATGCAAGAACAGGAACCTTGCTTTGGGACACCAAAGGAATTTCACAAATTAACAATGTAACACCTATGTATGCGGTTTGTGTGGTAAAAAAACAAGGAACACCCTACATAGCTTGTGGTAATTACGATAATAGTTTGTATTATTTAAACGCAAACGGAACTTTTAATAAAGAAATTGAATCGAGTACCTATTCTAGGCTTAGGGTGTTTGGAAGTTTTGAAAGAACATTTTTCAAATCGAACGTACATATGGCTAACTTCTTAAGACCTATTCCTGTAGATGTAGATAACGATAGATTGGGGATGGTAGCAAGAAACAACCATATGCAAACCAGTGGTATGTTTTACCAATTTGAACCTTTAGAAAATTTACCTATCCAAATTAATGGAGCAAGAGCAAACGATGGAGTAGGAATTGTAGCAAAAGCACCTGTCGGAGATATGCGAGTGGTTAAAAACCCAGTAGATAATAAAAATTTAATCATTTTTGGGAACAGTGCACAAAGTATTAATTCAGGTTCCTTTACCTTGAATCCTGATATAGACAATTATACCTCTGCGACTAATATAGGAACAGAAACCATTAATGGTACATTAATAGATATTAGAGGAGTAGGATATGCCGATGCTTTTGGATACAGAGTCCCCCAAACAGAGTTGGTAAATACAACTTCGGGTCAAATTTATGTTACTTTTTTTGGATCTGATGCCATTATTCAAGACCCTACCAATTTATCTAATTATAGAAGAATACAATCTACCTATTCTTATAATGATATGTGGAAAGATACCGTAACCGATAGAGTATTAT
>CALHCC010000062.1 GCA_937930675.1 uncultured Flavobacteriaceae bacterium | reverse complement strand
AATCTCCACCAGATTTTACCAAGCTCAAATTAGTTTGTGTAATAAAAAAATCTTGTAGATTAATGGTGAATTCCTGACTTAGTGTAGGTTCTATAAATTGAGCGTTGTTGTTAAAAAAACTAATCTGAATGGTTTTAGCGTCTCCGGTGTCTCCACCTGTAAAGCTATAAATACCACATCCCATTAAGGTAGTTAAAATTAAGATTCCTACTAGTTTTGAGAAGAATGATTTGCTCATGAGTTTTGTTGTATAATTATAAATCGTATTGTTTTATTTTTCTATAGAGTGTTCTCTCAGAAATTCCTAATTCTTTAGCCGCCAACTTTCGTTTGTTATTGTTTTTTTCTAGAGATTTTTTAATCATTTCTATCTCTTTGTCTTGTAAAGATAGGTTTTCATCTTCTTCTATTGTTTCTATGTACGAATATTCATCGTTGGTAGTAGGTGGTAAAGGAGTTTCTTTTTGATATGCAATTAGGTTTGTAGTTTCGGTAGTACTAGGTACTAGTGTTTTAGGAAGGGTATTGTCTATAAACGTATCTGGTTCTACACTTTTTTTGTTCTGCATAATATTAAACGTAACTTTTTTAAGATCGTTTAATTCGGAACGTAATTCGTAAATTAATTTTAACAGATTTGCTTTTTCGTCTTCTTGAAAACCATGCGAATCCTCTAAGATCATGGGTAATGAAGATTTGCTTAAATTAGGTAAGTAGTGTTGCAATGTTTCAATACCAATATTTCTATTCTCTTCTATAATAGATACTTGTTCTGCAATGTTTCTTAATTGCCTAATATTTCCAGGGAAATGATATCTAGACAAAAGTTCTATCGCCTCATCACTCAATCTAACGGTAGGCATTTTGTATTTTTGTGCAAAGTCCGAAGCAAATTTTCTAAATAATAAATGAATGTCTGTGTTTCTATTTCTTAAAGGCGGAAGTTCAATTTCTATAGTACTTAATCGGTAATATAAATCTTCTCTAAACGTTCCTTTTTTAATAGCCTCTATCATTTTTACATTGGTAGCTGCTACAATTCTTACATTGGTTTTTTGAACTTCAGAAGATCCTACTTTAATAAATTCTCCATTTTCTAAAACACGTAACAAACGCACTTGCGTAGTCAATGGTAATTCTCCAACTTCGTCTAAAAAAATAGTACCTCCGTCGGCCACTTCAAAATAGCCTTTACGTGTATTGGTAGCTCCTGTAAAAGCTCCTTTTTCGTGACCAAACAATTCACTATCAATAGTTCCTTCGGGTATGGCACCACAGTTTACGGCAATGTAGTTGTTGTGTTTTCTTAACGATAACGAATGAATTATTTTAGGAATACTTTCTTTACCTACACCACTTTCACCAATTACCAAAACAGAAATATCTGTAGGGGCTACACGTGTAGCTTTTTCGATAGATCTATTTAATTGTAAATCGTTACCTATAATTCCAAATCGTTGTTTAACTACTTGAACAGATTCCATATAGAGTTGAATGTGTTTTTATTTTTTATAAATGTGAAACGTAGGTTCCTAACAAAGTTGCAGAGGTGCAATCTGTAATTTTAACTTTAACAAAATCTCCTGGTTTTTGATCTGCTCCTTTTGGAAATACAATGGCATAGTTTTGTGAGTTTCTAGCCATCCAGTGTTGGTCCGATTTTTTAGAATTCGCCTCAATTAAAGCAATAACTGTTTTACCTACATACGCTTGTGTGTTATCTAAACTCATTTTCCTTTGCAAATCAATCACCTCTTGTAAGCGTTTTTTCTTTACATCCGCAGGCACATCGTCCGGAAATCTTTTTTCTGCCAGCGTTCCAGGTCTTTCTGAATACGCAAACATAAATCCGTAATCGTAATTTACATATTCCATTAAAGATAAGGTATCTTGATGTTCTTCTTCTGTTTCACCGCAAAAACCAATAATCATATCTTGAGAAATGGCACAGTTTGGCAACAATCTTTTAATATTGTCAATTAATTCCATGTATTCTTCTCTAGTGTGCTGACGGTTCATTCTCTCTAACACAGTAGTGCTACCCGATTGTACAGGCAAATGTAAATATCTACAAATGTTGGTGTGTTTTACCATGGCATGTAATACTTCAATGTCCATATCTTGAGGGTTGTTGGTAAAAAACCGTACCCACATCTCAGGAAAAGTACTCGCTACCATTTTTAACAAATCGGCAAAACCAACAGCAGTAGCTTGAGCAATTTCACTAGCTTTCTCAAAATCTTTTTTTAATCCGCCACCATACCAAAGATAACTATCTACGTTCTGACCCAGTAAAGTCACCTCTTTATAACCTTTGGCTTGTAAATCTTTTATTTCAGAAATAATACTTTGTGGATCTCTACTACGTTCTCTTCCTCTAGTAAATGGTACTACACAAAACGTACACATATTATCGCAACCACGCGTAATGGTTACAAATGCAGAAACACCATTAGAGTTTAATCTTACAGGAGAAACATCTGCATAAGTTTCTTCTTTTGATAAAATTACGTTCACTGCATTTCTACCTTCGTTTACCTCTTCTAACAAATTAGGTAAATCTCTATATGCATCAGGCCCTACTACTAAATCAACAATTTTTTCTTCTTCTAAAAATTTAGATTTTAAACGTTCTGCCATACAACCTAAAACCCCCACTTTCATGCTGGGGTTTATTTTTTTAATGGCATTGTATTTTTGCAAACGTTTACGAATGGTTTGTTCTGCCTTTTCACGAATAGAACAAGTGTTTACCATCACCAAATCCGCCTCTTCTAAGTTTAAGGTAGTGTTGTATCCAGTTTCCGATAAAATAGAAGCTACAATTTCACTATCATTCATATTCATTTGGCAACCATAGCTTTCTATATATAATTTTTTGGTGTTGCCTTCTTTTTGTTCAGTAGAAAGAGGATGCCCTTGTTTGTTAGCATCAATTATTTTTTCTTCTGTAGTAACTCTGCTCATTTTGTGTAAATTTCTGAGGAACAAATTTACAATAAAAATTAAGATTTCTGACAAGATGTCAGAATATATATGGTTAAGAAATCTTTAAAAAGGAGATTATCATCTACGGTTTTAAAATTTCTCCCTACTTTTGTGAGCAGATAGAGTTCTAAAATAAGGAAGAGAAAAGTATATGGCAAGTAATCTTGTAATTGTAGAGTCTCCAGCAAAAGCGAAGACAATAGAGAAGTTTTTAGGGAAAGATTTTCAGGTAGAATCTAGTTTTGGTCACATTGCAGATTTGCCTTCTAATGGTTTAGGAATTGATGTGGATGGAGATTTTTCGCCTACTTATTTAGTCTCCGATGATAAAAAATCAGTTGTAAAAAAATTAAAATCTTTAGCGAAAAAAGCAACAACGGTTTGGTTAGCGAGTGATGAGGATCGTGAAGGAGAAGCCATTGCTTGGCACTTAAAAGAGCAACTAAAATTAAAAGAAGAAAATACCAAACGAATTGTATTTAATCAGATTACAAAATCGGCAATTTTAAAGGCGGTTGAAAATCCTAGAACTATTAATTATAATTTGGTAGATGCACAACAAGCACGTAGAGTTTTAGATAGAATTGTTGGATACGAATTGTCTCCTGTTTTATGGAGAAAGGTGAAAGCAGGTCTTTCTGCAGGTAGAGTTCAGTCGGTTGCGGTTCGATTAATTGTAGAACGAGAAAGAAGTATTTTGGAGTTTAAAACCGAAGCCTCTTATAAAGTAGTGGCTGAATTTCTTAACGAAGAAGGTAAAAAGTTTAAAGCAACCATTCCTAAGGCTTTTGTGAAAAGAGCAGCAGCAGAGTCGTTTTTAAATGATTGTGTAGGGGCCACCTTTAACATTGCAGACTTAACCACAAAACCTGCAAAAAAATCGCCAGCAGCACCTTTTACGACGTCTACATTACAGCAAGAAGCCTCTAGAAAATTAGGGTTTTCTGTATCTAAAACCATGACAGTTGCACAACGTTTGTACGAATCAGGGATTATTACCTACATGAGAACTGATAGTGTAAACTTGTCTAAAGAAGCAAAAGATGCAGCAGCAGATGAGATTACAGCATCTTATGGAAAAGAATATAGCAAACCTAGAGATTTTAATACCAAATCTAAAGGAGCACAAGAAGCTCACGAAGCCATTCGCCCTACAGACATGACTCGTCATGAAATTAATCAAGAATACGATCAAAATAGATTGTATGATTTGATTTGGAAAAGAACACTAGCTTCTCAAATGAGCGATGCTCAGTTAGAACGTACCAATGTTAAAATAGAGAACAATCACAACTCCAAAGTTTTTACAGCAAACGGAGAGATGATTAAGTTTGAAGGTTTCTTAAAAGTATATTTAGAAGGAAACGATAACGAAGATGAGGAGCAAGATGGAATGTTACCTCGTTTAACCATTGGAGATGTTTTAAAACACGAATACATTACCGCTACGCAACGATTTAGCAAAGCACCTTACAGGTTTACAGAAGCTTCTTTGGTAAAACAATTAGAAGAGTTAGGTATTGGTAGACCTTCTACCTACGCTCCAACTATTTCTACCGTTTTAAGAAGAGGATACGTAGAAAAGGGTACTGTTGAAGGAGTAGAAAGAAAATACGAACAGTTTGTGTTAACAAACCGTAAAGTTGAAACCAAAGAGTTAACAGAAAAAGTAGGTTCAGACAAAGGAAAATTAGTGCCTACAGATATTGGAAATATTGTAAACGATTTTTTAGTAGCCCATTTCGATAAAATATTAGATTACGGTTTTACAGCAAAAGTAGAAGCACAATTTGATGAAATTGCTCACGGAAATGAAGCTTGGATTGGAATGATTAAAGACTTTTACAATGGATTTCACACCAATGTAAAAGATGTTGCAGAAAATGCAGAAAGAGAAAGTGGAGAACGAGTTCTGGGAACGCATCCAGAATCTGGAAAAACAATTTTAGTTCGTTTGGGTAAATTTGGACCCTTAGCTCAAATTGGAGGACCTGATGATGAGGAAAAGGAATTTGCAAGCTTACTTAAAGAACAAAATTTAGGAACCATTACTTTAGAAGAAGTTTTAGATCTGTTTTTGTTGCCTAAAAATTTAGGAGCCTATAAAGGAGAAGAAGCGATAGTATCTAACGGGCGATTTGGACCTTATATAAAGTATGGAGCAATGTATGTTTCTTTAGATAGAGGAGAAGACCCGATGTCTGTAGATTTTGATAGAGCCATTGCGTTAATCGAAGCAAAAATAAAAGCAGATGCACCTATTGCAGAATACGAAAATTTACCTGTGCAAAAGGGTGTAGGGCGATTTGGACCTTTTATTAAGTGGAACAGCATGTTTATTAACGTAAACAAAAAATACGATTTTGATAATTTATCTTATGATGATATTGTAGAGTTAATAGAAGTTAAAAAACAAAAAGAAATAGATAAGGTTGTTCATAACTGGGAAGAAGAAGGGATTCGAGTAGAAAAAGCACGTTGGGGAAGGCACAATATTTTAAAAGGAAAAACAAAAATAGAACTGGCTAAAACAATAGATGCTCCTGCATTAACGTTAGCAGAAGTGCAAGATATTATTGAAAAAAATGCTCCTAAGAAAAAAACAAGAGCTAAGAAAGCCTCAGCAAAAAAAACAGTTGCTAAAAAAATGACTGCTAAAAAAGTGACTAAAAAGAAATAAAAAAGGACATGATCCAAGATTTTTTTATTCCTGTATCTGATGAGTTTCTAGATCCAAAATATCGAGTGAAAGATAGTATTGGAGATCAATTAGAAATGCATACACAAGAATTTGGTTTTCCAGTACTAGACAACGTTCAAATTGTTTTGTTTGATGTACGAGAAGGAAGAGGAAATATAAGTAATATAGATACGGCTATTGGAGCAGATGAGGTAAGAAAATCGTTTTACTCACTTTTTTATGGAAATTGGAAAGTATCTATGGTAGATTTAGGAAGTATTCTTGCTGGAGAAACCATTAAAGATACTTATTATGCAGTTCAAAAAACAATTGCGTATTTAATCAAAAAAGAAATTTTACCCATTGTTATTGGAGGGAGTATGGATTTGGTGTATGCAAATTACAAAGCATACGATAATTTAGATCAAACCGTAAATTTATCGGTTGCCAGTCCTAAATTTAGCTTTGGAAGTATAGAAGATGATTTAAATGCCAATTCATATTTAAGTAAAATTATATTAGAACAGCCGAGTAATCTGTTTAATTATGCTAATATTGGTTATCAAACGTATTACAATGCTCAAGAAGAAATAAGTTTAATAGACTCGTTAAATTTAGAAGCTTTTAGGTTAGGAGAGCTTAAAGATATTACACTGGTAGAACCTATTATGAGAGATGCAGATATTGTTGCGATAGATTTAGGTGTGATAAAAGCGAGTGAAGCTCCTGCAAATGTTAATTCAAATCCTAATGGCTTAAACGGAGAAACAGTTTGTGCTTTGTCAAGATATGCAGGGATCAGTGATAAGGTAACTTCTTTTGGAATTTATGAATTTAATAGAAATTGTGATATAAATAATGTTACAAATAAGTTAATATCCCAAATAATTTGGTACTTTGTAGAAGGTTTCTCGCTTAGAACAAACGATTACCCGTACGGATCTAAGGAGAATTACCTAAAATATATAGTGCCTTTTGAGAAAGAAATGGTAAAATTTTATCAAAGTGATAAGAGTTCTAGATGGTGGATGCAGGTAGATTTATCGGTGGAAAATAAGTATCGTAGACATACGTTAATACCTTGTTCTTATGATGATTATCTGAATGCTGTAGAACAGAAAATGCCGGAAAAATGGTTCAATGTAAATAAAAAATTAACATAGAATTGTAAAAAAAAAAATTAAGAGACAATGTAAGGTTGTTTAAGTAGAATTAATTTTCTAAGTTTACGAAATTCTATAAAAAGATATAATAACAATAATCTATGAAGAATATACTGTTAATGTCCATATTGATAATTACGTTAATAAGCTGTAGTGGAAGATTTGGAGATAGGGGAGAACTTGTAGGAGCTAGAGCCGAAAAAGAATGGTTTACAGAAACTCCTTATGGAATGGTTTTAATACCAGGAGGAACATTTACCATGGGTAAAACTGAAGAAAATAGATGGGGAGGATTCGAAGCTCCACCTAAAAGTGTGTCTATAAGAGAGTTTTTTATGGATGATACTGAAATTACCAATAGCGAATACAAACAATTCGTATACTGGGTAAGGGATTCTATCGTAAGAACAGAATTAGCAAATTATGCAGAATCTGCACCACCAGCAGATGAAGATGAAGAATACTTGTCAATAGCAGATTATAAATACTTGTCTGTAAACGAAGATGAAGATGAAGTAGAAGTAGAAGAATTTTCGCCTTATCAAAAGTATATGATTAAAACCTATGGTTCTGTAACATGGAATCATAAAGGAACACAGCCTTTAAACTGGGAAGTGCCTATTCAGTGGGAGACTAAAAACTATGTAGACGAGTCTTATGCAGAAGTAATGGATCAGATGTATTTGCCAAGAGAAGATGTAGGTGGGAATAGAGTTTTTGACACTTCATTACTAAAGTATTCTTACTTAGAACGTGAGAAAACAAGCAAGTCAAATGTGAATGAAAAGAATAATGTAATTCCTGTTGATTTAAATGTATATCCAGATACTACTGTTTGGGCAAAAGATTTTGCATATGCCAACAACGATGTAATGGTTAGAAATTATTTTTGGCATACTGCTTATGAAGAATACCCTGTAGTAGGAGTTTCTTGGAATCAAGCAAAAGCTTTCTGTAATTGGAGGACTAAAAAGAAAAACGATTACTTAGCTGCAATTGGTACAGGTGTAAAAACACCAGAATTTAGATTGCCTACAGAAGCAGAATGGGAGTTTGCTGCTAGAGGTGGAATAGATAATGGAAAATACCCATGGGGAGGTCCTTACGTAACAGATGCAAAAGGATATTATTTAGCAAATTTTAGACCTAAACGTGATAATTTAGCGGCAGATGGATTTACCTATACTGTAGAATCTTTCTCATTTCAATCTAACGATTATGGATTGTACAATATGGCAGGAAATGTTTCAGAATGGACATCTACCTCTTACAATATTACTTCCTCGTATGTTACATCTTCTTTAAGCGCAGATGTAGATGATCCTAAAAATAAAAGAAAAATTATTAGGGGTGGATCTTGGAAAGATGTTGCTTATTTTTTAGAGGTAAGTACAAAAGACTATGAATATGCAGACTCTACTAAAAGTTATATTGGATTTAGAACCGTACAAGACTACTTAGGGGAAGCAAATTGGGATAAATTAAACTATTAAAAACAAAATTTAAAAGAAAACTATTATGTTACACTCAAGAGGATTTAAGAAATTTATGGCAATGGCTTACGGAATTGGAGGAGCTATTGTAATTGTAGGTGCTTTATTTAAGCTAATGCACTGGCCAGGGGCAAGTGAAATGTTAATTATAGGTTTAGGTACCGAAGCCTTAATTTTTGTTATATCTGCTTTTGAACCTTTACCAGCAGAAGAATTAGACTGGTCTTTAGTATATCCAGAATTAGCAGGGGGAGCTTCAACTCCTAAGGCAAAGAAAAAAGAAAATACATCTCCAGAAGGAATTCTTACAAAAAAGATAGATGATATGTTAGCTGCATCTAAATTAGATGTGAATGTAGTTAGTAAATTAACTACAAGTATGAATAATTTATCTGAAGCTGCAAAACAAATAAGTGAAGGTACAAGTGCTGCTGCTGATACAAGTAAGTATAATAAAGAGATTGGATATGCTGCAGATCATTTAGAGAAAATAAATGGTATGTATGCTGCTCAAGAAGAAAGTATGGCTAAAGTACAGTCTGCACAAGTAACAGTATTAAATAATCAATCAAAGTTGATTAATTCTGTATCTGAAAAGTCAGAAGAATTAACAAATCAAATGTCTGCTTTATCTAAAAATATTTCTTCATTAAATAATGTTTATGGAGGAATGTTAAGTGCAATGGGAGTACAAAAGTAGTCATCTGCAATATTTATAAAACAATATTAATTAATATTAAAAACTAAAATTTATGGCAGGTGGAAAGTTGAGCCCAAGGCAGAAGATGATAAATCTTATGTACTTAGTTTTGTTAGCTTTGCTAGCAATGCAGGTTTCTGTTGAGGTAATGGAAGCATTCTCTAAAATATATTACAGATCAGAAAATGCAATTGATCAGAGTGTAGAGAAAAACGAAAAAGTTCTATTGGACTTAGAAAGGCTGAGTAAAGAAAATCCAGCACAGTATAAAGATACGTACGAGATTTCTAAACAAGTATACAAAGAGTCTAATGAGTTTGTAGCGGAAGTACAAATTTTAAAAGATAAAATTAAAGAATTATTTCCTCCAGATAGTGAAAAAGGAAAGTTACCTGCAACAGAAATGGGTAAAGGGGATAAGTTTGACGAGTATTTGTTTGCAGCAGACGGATATACTCCTGAAGGAGATAAGTTTGTTAAAGCGGTAGACGGATTTAGATCAAAAATGTTAAAGTTAATAGGGGATCAAAACCCATCTGTTACAAAACAAATTGAAGATAATTTTAATACGGCACCGGTTCCTTCTGAAGAAGATCCTAACGTAAAGAAAGATTGGTTGAGTTATAACTTTAAAGGTTTACCAGCCATTGGATCTATTGCAATTTTATCGAGTATGCAAAATACGGTATTAGGATTGGGGAACGAGTCTTTAACAGGGTTTTTAGCAGGACGTTTAAAAAAGGCAAGCTCTGCATCTAATCTACAAGCTTTCGTAAAGTTAGATAAGAATACATACAGCCCAGGAGATAAAGTAACTGCGGAAGTGTTTTTAGCAAGTAAAGACGATTCCAAAATTCCTAATAAAGTTGAAATTAATGGAGCTAATATTGATTTAAAAAATAAAGACAACTTTAAAGGAGGGAAAGTAATCTATACATTTAGAGCTGGAGGTATTGGAGACAAACCTATTTTAGGTCAGTTTACATTTATTGAAAAAGGACAACCAATTACAGTAGATATTAAAGGAAATTATTCTGTTGTAGCAGGTTCTAACCAAGCTATTATTTCTGCGGATAAAATGAATGTAGTTTATAGAGGTTTAGAAAACCCTATTACGATTACAATGCCGGGTATTAGCCCAACAAAAGTAAAAGCTGTAGCTACAGGATTGGTAAGGAAAAGTGGAACAGCTTATGTTTTAAGACCAGGAAAAGGTAAAACTGTAAGTGTAAATGTATCTGCAGTTACAGATAAAGGAGAAAAAATTAAATCTCCACCTGTAACGTTTAGAATTAAAGACATTCCTCAAGCGATGGCAAGTATTAGAGGAGAGTATGGTTCTATTAAAATGCCAAAAGGAAGTTTGGCAAAATCATCAATCAATGCAGGTCTACCAGATTTTGTATTCGATTTAAAGTTAAGAGTTAAGAGTTTTAAGGTTAAAGTACCTGGTAAAACTACTGTAATTGTAAACGGAGGAAGAATGAATTCTCAAGCTCAAAAAGCAATTGCTGGTGCTAAAAGAGGTGATATTGTTACTGTTTTTGGTATTAGAGCGAGTATTGTTGGAAACTCTTCTTACAGATTAAAAGAAGTATTACCAATTAGTGTAGAAATTTCTAATTAATGATATAATGAAGAAATATAAAGTAGTTAATGCGTTTTTGTTCTTGTTTTTTGGAACAACAATAGTAACCTTTTCACAATCTAGTTTTGGATTGTTAAATGCAAAAAAGGTATCTGATATCGGAAAAAAGTCTGACGAACGTGTTCGTTTAGATCAAGATAAACCCTTGCCGTATGAGTACGTGGATGAGCGTGATATTTTATGGTCTAAAGTTGTATGGGAAACAATTGATTTGTATCAAAAACCTAATTTTAAATTGTATTATCCTGTTAACGATGAAGATACTTCGGGAACAAGTAAATCGTTATATGCTAATTTACTAGCAAGTATTAGAGAAGGGGATATTACAGAGGTCTATGAGGATTCTCAATTTATAAATAAACTACCTATTTCTGAAATAGAAAAAAAATTAGTTAGAATTGATACTGCTAGTTATGGATATGATCTTTTAAACGAAGGAGAAACCAATATTGATGAATATATTGATAAAAATTATATTAAGTCTCAAGATATTCAAGCTTATCAAGTAAAAGGTATTTGGTATTTTAATAAGTTAACAGGTCAAATGAATTATCGTTTATTAGCAATTGCACCAATGGCACCAGATGTGCAAACAATTGGTAGAGATGATATAGAAGATGATGCTATTTATCCTTTGTTTTGGATATTTTATCCAGATGCTAGAAATGCTTTACACAAAGCAAAACCTATCAAAACTGGATTTGTTGCACATGTAGAGTCTTATGATTACGTTTTAAATACAAGAAACTTTTTATCTGTAATTACAAGAGAAGAAAACATGTTTGGCAATCGAAGTATTAATGAATATGTTAGAGGTAACTCTTTATTTCAATTAAGAGAAGCTGAAAAAATTAAAAATGACATTAGAGATTTAGAGTCTGATATGTGGACATATTAACTTACAATTTATTAATAATTACATAAAAAAAACCTCCAGTTTAACTGGAGGTTTTTTTTATTCTTGTTTTCTTAATTATTAAATATGTCCCTAGTTAGTGCAAAAGACTTTCCTGTTTTACTTAAAATAGACAAAATACCAGTATTCGGAGGGTTAATAGGTTCTTTAGCTTTATATCTTACTCATTTAAGAAAAGTAAATAAAGTTTATGATAAAAATTTAAATAAAAAGGGTTTACATTATTTAAATGCTCTTTTGGATGAATATGAAATTAAGTTTCATGTTTCCAAATCGGATATAGAGAAAATACCTAAGAGTGGAGCTTTTATTAGTACTTCTAATCACCCTTTAGGAGGTGTTGATGGTGTTTTACTGTTGAAAACAATTTTAGGGATACGAGAAGATTATAAAGTAATTGCTAATTTTTTATTACAGAAGCAAGAACCTATTGCATCTTATATTTTACCTGTAAATCCTTTTGATGATAGAAAAGATGTAAAATCTAGTGTAAAAGGTATAAGAACTTCTTTAACACATTTAAAGGAAGGAAAACCTTTAGGTATTTTTCCCTCGGGAGAAGTGTCTACTTTAAAAGAGAGAAATTTATATGTTGATACTTTAGGGGCATAACCAAAATAACAAGTTAAAACCCTTAATACTCTTATATTTTGGTCGAAATGAAAGTGAAGATACTTTAATTTAGGTTTAATTTATTTTAAAAAAGTTGAACCTAATAATTGAAATACTTTAATATTTTGGCCAAAAGCAGTTTGTTATTTACGCTCTAGCCTTTTTATAGACTGCTTTAGTTCACGTATATCACTTCTAATGTCTGAATTCCAATTTCTAAGGTTGTCCGACATTTTATACTCTACTTTTATTATATATGGGCTTATTTTATCTATGGTTGTAATAAACTCATCCATGTACTCATTGTCTGAGGTTAAAGACAGCTCATTATGTTCTCTTCTATTCCAATGAAAACGCTTTACCATTAAACCCTCATCTTCGTGGTAAAACACATAAGGTAAACCACTTACAAAGTCTTGTGTTTGTTTTAATGAACCCGCTACAATGTCTTTATGTGTAATGGTTGGGTGCATACTGTCTCCAGTAACAGGCACAGCAAAAAAAGTACCTCTACGGTGCATAAACGGTGGTAAACAAATAGTTTCAAATTCTTTTATATGTACTGGGTTGGTAAGTGCTTGGCTAAAGTCTGAAGCTGCAGCATGGGCATTTAACAGTATTACGTTGTTTTTAGCTTCTTTACTATACAGACTTTCTACTTCTTCTACTAAATTAGCTTTGTTAACTAAAGGGTAGCTTTTTTCTTTGTTTTGGTTTGTTACAATTTTGTTACTGTTTAAAACAACCTCGTTTTCTTGTTTATTTGGTTCTATAGTATTTGCGTGGTGGTTTTTGAGGTGGTTTTTTTCTACCTCTTTATTTTGATGTTTTGGTTTTATCATCCCCCCTTTACCTGTAGTTAACCAAACAGGGTTTAAGTCGAGAAAACTTTCTAATAATTTTTCGAGCCATTGACTTTTTATATCAGTATTCTTTGTAAATGCTTTGCGCAGCATACCATTACTAGCACCTATAGCAGATTCAACAGAACTAATAGTAAGCTCTTTATAATCAATATATTCTTTAATTCTTTTTGTTATCAAAATAGATAGTTTTCTCTTTTATTAGATAATTTTCTCTTTTTCGCTTTGTGATGAGAAAGTTTTCTAATATATTTGCTTTATATTAATAACACAAATGTAATATAAAAACAAATACCATGAGCAAATCAAGAAAACCTAGTAAACTGAAACAGAAATACTTTTGGGGTATTGGAGCTTTAGTTGCTAAAAAAACAGGATACAGTAAAAATTTTTGTAGAGATGTGCTAAAAGACAAATTTAATGACAGAAACACACCTGCTGTTAGAGAAATTAAAGCAGCTGCAGAACCTTATAGAGTAGCGTAGCATGAACGAGTTGGTAGCATTAGCTAAATATCAAACACATTTCATTATCCATAACACTATTATTTAAGATTAGTCAACTCAAATATAGTGAAATCCTGCCACGGCTTAGCGTGGTTTCGACACCACGGCAGGAACAAATTAACACCATGAATTTTAAAAAAGGCGACATAGTAATTAAGAACACCTCACAAGGGGAAACCGTTTGGCTTTCACAGAGATATGTTTCTGAGATTACAAATATTTTGAATGAAGTATTTAGATCTCCTATAAGAAGGGATTACAAAAAAACTGTTCAGCCTTGCCATCGTCATCATAACGTTTTACCCGATACAGGTAAAGGTTGGCGTTGGGCTAAAATTAATGGTCAGTTTTATTACGATTTGGCTCGTATTCCTGATAGAAAACCAAAGTATTATCGCTCTTTGTTTGGCGATGCACAAGAATTGGTAAACCAATATCAAGAAGCTACCAAAAACCAGTCTAAAAATTTATTTGAATTAGAGTTTAAAAACTATATACAAGCTAAATACACAGAGTATTTACCTTGTTATTTTCAGAATACTGCTATACAGGCAGCTGCTTTAGCTAAAGCTTGTGCTGTTATAGAGTTTATTATTGTGTATAAAAGTGATAATGAAACTAAAACCAAAGCAGAAATCTATAAAAAGGTGGCAGACCTTGTTGCTAAGTACGATTTAAAGTATGTAGGTAAACAATACAGAACCATACAGCAAAAGGTTGAGAAAGTTGAAAATGAAGGTTTAGGAATTGCAGAAATTATAGAACTACCTAGAGCAGGAAACAACAATGCAGTACAGTATTTAGATGATACTGAAATATATGGTTGGGCAATGCAGTTACGAGCTTGTGGTATGAATTATAGTAACGAAACTATTATTCGTATGATACGCAAACAATGCCAATTAGTAGGAAAACCTGAACCTAGCCGTAGATGGTTTGGTACTACTATTTTTGAAACGCATCATACAAAGTTTTTAACCTCTTCTTTACGTTTTGGTAAAGGAACTAGCCGTGGTAGTGTACATGATAGTTATGTGCCTAAACAAAGTGCTATACACGCAGGTGATTGTTGGCAAATAGATGCCACTCGTATGAACCTTATAGCGCACAAAAGAGTAATTGAAACCATTGATAAATCTACAGGAGAAATTAAAGAAAACACAGTAGACGGATTTTTATTTGTAATTGCTGTTAAGGACGTTCACTCAGGAGATATTTTGGGGTACAATTTTGATTATTCAGAGAATAGATGGTCTGTGACCAATGCTATTAAAATGGCAGTTCAAGAGGCTGGATATTTACCATATCAAATGATATTTGACAGGTTTCCTGGTCATAATACAGACGAAGTTAAAACGTTGTTTGCAAACCTTAGAATGTTAGGGGTTAAAGTAGAAATTTCTCACGATGCCAACACCAAAGCAAGTGTAGAGCGTGGTTTTGGAACTATCCAGTCTGTGTTTATGCAACCAACTGCTTTTTACTATGGAGAAGGTGTTAAATCTCGTAGAGACAATGCACATCGTAGTCCTGAAATGTTAAAGCAAATGAGACAACAGGCTAATAAAGAACGATTTGATTTTATAGCTGCTTGGAACGAATCTGCAGCTATTATAGAAGCTTACAGAACTACAGATTTAAGCTACTACAGCCGTAAACACGCAAAAGTAAACGAGTCTCCAAAAATGCTACACGCAAAAAGTGACAAACCTAACGTAATAGATCTAAAAAAACACACCATTTCTATGTTGTTTGATTTAAAAACAACATTTAAAGTAAAACACAATGGTATGATTTTAAAAGAAATCAACCATTTAAAGGTGTACTATCAAATACAAGATTATAAAGTATTTAGCAAGCACCCTGATGTATGGTTAAGCTACGATTTAGAAGATTTATCTACAGCTTATGTATTTGCTAAAACGGATGATTTGTACCTGTATTTATGTGAAGCACATCAAATAGAAGAGCCACAACTTTATGGTCCTAATGCAGAATTTAACAAACTGAACAAGTTAAAACAAGATGCTAAAGCAATAGAAGCTCAAAAGGCAGCTGAATTAGAAGAAATTACTTTGGGTAACGAAGTGTCCTTAATGATGGGACGTTACACCCAAAAACAAGAAGCCGAAATGGCGGATAGTGCAAGAATAATACAAGAAAGTAAAGATATGAAAATTGAAAAAACCCTAAAAAAAGCTGTAGGCGATAGTTTAGACGACGACACCTACAGCGAACATAACGATAGTTCAGGTTTTGATATTGAAAACTTTATGAGATCACAATTATAACCTTTATTAAACCATCAATGTATGACAAATGTACAAAAAACAGAAGTAGTAAACGCTTTAGCTGTTGCTAAAGAGGTGTTGGGTAGCTACAACAAAGTAGCTGCTAAATGCGATGTTTCTCCTGCTACCATTTCTCAAATGCGTAACGGAGTAGAAAACCCTGAAAAATGGGAGCTGATTAAAATAGAACTATGGCAAAAGGTAGCCATGGCTTTAAACGTAAGGTTTACAGGTTGGCAAATTGCCGAAACCACCAATTTACGTATGATGCAACAGGTATTAACCGATGCTAAAAACGAATGTATGTTCGTCATGGTATCCTATCCTGCAGGTAGTGGTAAAACAACAGGTTTAGATGTGTTTATGGCACAAAAAAACAGCAATGCTTATTATGTAAAGTGCCGTAAATGGGCAGAACGTGAGTTGTTAGAAAACTTATTACCTGTAATTGGTATTGCAAGACCCAAAGGGGTGGTGTCTTTAGATAGATTAAGACAGATTATTATCGATTTTTTTAAAAGTAAAGCACATGTAAAACCAACGTTGTTTTTAGATCAAACAAACTCTTTAAGGTCGTCTGCAATTAACTTTTTAATTGACCTTTTTAATGAGATGGAAGATCAAATGAGTGTTGTTTTAGTAGGTACAGAAGCTTTGCAAAAAAACATTGAAACTGGTGTAAGACTTAACAAAACAGGCTATGATGAAATTGAAAGTCGTTTTGGTCGTAAATACATCAAATTAATAGGTTCTAATTACAAAGACGTAGCTGCTATTTGTACCGTAAATGGTATTGAAGACACCAAATTACACAAACAAATTTTTGACGAATGTAAACCCGTGGTTAAACAGTTAAAAGTTGATGGAAAAAACACAGTTTCTATGAAAGTGGTTGAAGATCACAGAAGAATAAAAAGAGCTGTTAAACGTGAACTTTTAAAAATGAATGTTTATGCAGCAGCCTAATAATTACACTTGGTACGAAAACAAACGAATGTTGGTGTTTTTTGAGAATAACAAACCAGCACTTGTGTTAAGTGGAAAAATAGCAGAACAAACCAACTTGCAGTTTGCTATTAAACACCTTGAGGAGTGGTTAACTAACGAACCCGAAAATCAAGCAAGACACGAAATTATAAAACGAAAAAACAACTTAAAACAGCGTTTAAACGCTATTCAAACACTATAAAATGGAATCTAAAGAAAATACAAAACAAGAAAACAAACCTCTTAACTCTTACAACGTAAGAATTAAAGTAATTGGAGCTAAAGGTTTTTCTTTTTTAAATGGAATGGTGCTTTGTAGTGATGCTAACGAAGCTAAAATAAGAGCTAAAAAAGTAATAGAACAAAAATATAAAGATGCATTTCTTGCTAAAATAGAAGTTGTGAAATGCACAAAAAACAAGTTAGATTTTTTTATAAAAAAACAATAATTATGGATTTAAACAATTTAAGCACAGACCAATTAGCTGCTGAGTTAAAAAAGAGGTCAGAAGCAAAAGCGAATCAACGAAAAGAATACAAAAACTTAGTAGAAGAAATAGTTCCTGAACAGGTAAATAGATTGATTTCTTTAAACGATCATATTGCCAAGGCTAAAACAGAGGTGTATCAGTCATTAGAAGCTTTAATGGCTTTAAAACAAGAGTTATATAGTGTTAAATCTAATCAACGTAGTCATGCGTTTACCACTACTAACGGTAAAACCATTGAAATAGGTTACAGAATTACAGATGGTTGGGATGATACAGTAACTGCTGGAGAAGCTAAGGTGGCAGAATTTATAAACTCTTTAGCTAAGGACGAAAACTCTAAAAAGTTAGTAAGTACCGTAAATAGGTTGTTAAAGCGTGATGCTAACAACAACTTAAAAGCAAGTAGAGTTATTGAGTTAAAGAGTTTGGCAGATGAGTTTAATAACGAATTATTTAACGATGGTGTAGCCATCATTTTAGAAGCTTATAGACCTAAATCATCCGCTTTCTACATCAAGGCAACTTATAAAGATGCTAACGGAAAAGAACAAGCAATTCCTTTAAATATATCTGCAGTAGATTTTATAGCAGATGTTGATTTATCCATTTTTAAACAAGAAGACAATGATTAAACCTGTAGTACAAAGAATAAGTAGCACTGAATTGTTGGTAGACGGACATAGAGTATATAAAGATGCACACGATTGTTGGGTAACACATGCAGACTTAACTCCCAAACAAGAAAAAGCAGTATTTGCTTATGTAGGTATCAACGAAATGCCTGTAGTAGAACCTCAGGTAGTAGGTTAAAATTACCAATCTCTTAAAAGCGATGGGCTTTTTGTTTGGGTTCAAGCCCCAATTAGAGAACTAAAAGTGACAAAAATGAGTTTAGAAGCAGAAAAAAGAAAATTGCGTAGTCAAATACTAACTATTGCTACCAAAGTAGGTATTCACGACCCTAATGATTGGGATAAGTTTAACTCGTTTATGATTCATAAAAGTGCAGGACGTAAAACACTTAACCTTTATTCGTTAGAGGAATTAAGAATTGTTGTAAAACAATTTAGAGGTATTAAAGCTAATTATGATAAATCTTCTAACGTAGTAGGTACAAAAGCTTATTACCACAAAAGAGGATTGCAAAAACCATCTTTAAACTAATGGCTTACAATAACAAAAACTACTGGAAAAGAATTGTAGACATACAAGAATGGGTGTTAGAACTTCAAGAAAATAACGAAGATATTAAGCTAAAAACCATTCATAAAAACTACATCTACCCAAAATATAGAATTTCTTACAAAACATTCTCTAACTATTTAGGTATCCCTGCAAAAAGAAACCTAAAAAAGTACGAAGAAACTCAAAACAACCAAACAAAACTAGAATTATGAAGTTTGAACACATAATGATTGATATTGAAACCAAAGGCACTAAGAGTAATTCGGTGATTACTCATATTGCAGCTGTTTGTTTTGATATTAAAACAGGTAAAAAAGGAGCTTCTTTTTGTAGAGCTATTACAGAAAACAGTTGTATAGCTGCTGGTTTAATGATAGACGAAGCCACTGTGTATTGGTGGGAACAGCAACCTAAAGAAGTTAAAGAAGCTCTTAGAAATGTAAGAACAACAGATTTGTTTAGAGCCTTGGCAGATTTATGGTTTTTCATCAAACAAAATACTATTGAAGATGTAAAAGTTTGGGGAAATTCAGCTCGTTTTGACTTGGGGCTGATAGAGAATGCAGCGGATAAGGTAGGGGTAAATATTGCTTGGAAGTATTATAACGAACGTGATGTAAGAACCTTAGTAGCTTTTAAGCCTAAGATAAAAGCTAAAATGAAGTTTAAGGGTAAAAAACACCACCCTTTACACGATTGTCACCATCAAATAGCTTACTGCAGTAAGATTTGGAGAAAGTTAAAATACAACTGGTTAGAAAGATTAATAATTGATTTTATAGACGGTTTAAAAATAGGATTATGAAAATTATAGAGCAAGTAATAGCTACTACAGAAAAGAAACTAAACGATAAGTTGGATAAAATCCAAAAAGCTATTGATTTTAATCCTTTTTCAGAAGCTGTAGTGATTGCAGATGAGTTAAAATCTCTTGTTGAAGGAGGTGTAGATGATACTTATTTAGATAGACTAGAAGCTTTACGTATTAGGTCTGAAAAAAATGATAAGGATATAAAAAAGGTAACAAAACCTAACTACTCAGAGAATTTATATAAAAAACTAGGAGAAGTTGAAGATGAGCTGAATCAACTGAATCGTTTTAAAATGTATACTAATATCTTAATTGATTAAATCTAATTAGTGAGTGATGCAAAAGAAAAGCGGTTTGTACGTAAAAAGGCTTAGAATGGCGGTTAAAAACAAAAAAAACAAAGTAAAGTATAACCAACAAGACCTCGCTGATGATTTAGGATTTACAAGGGCTTATATAGCTCAGTTAGAAACAGACAAAAGAGACGTGTCTTTGTCTGTTTTTTTAAGATGGTTAACGCATCTTGAAGTTGATTCTAAAAATATTTTTAAAAAATAGTAAGCGATAGCTAACATTTTTTATTAAAAAACACAAAATGACAAAGCAAAAAAGACATACCTGTATTGTTTGCAAACGCAAATTGGTTGAAAGTAAAATGATATTGCTTTTGTTAGAGCTAAATCGCTGGTACTGTAATGATTGTAAGTGTCATAAGGATATAGACACTTTATTGAGAATACACGAGTTAAAAACGTCCCTCCTGAACGGACACCTAAGAAAATTATTTTAAAAATGAATGATAAAATTAGACAACGCTTATCAAAAGTGTATGAGTTAGCAAATCAAGGAATTGCTGGAGAAAAAGAAGCCGCTAAAAAGGCTTTAGATAGATTGGTAAAAAAATACAATGTATCTCCTGATGACTTAGAATCTATGAACCAAAAAGAATATGTGTTTAAGTATGCTACTAGGTTAGACTTGTTATTGTTTCAACAATTAAACATTTACTTTTTTGAAGATAAAAAGTATCAGATTTACAAAGATACTTGGGGTAAAAAAGAGCTTTCAGTAAAATTAGAATATTTAGACTACGTGTTAATTTCTTGTGCTTATGAATACTTTAAAAGGCATATGAAAAAACAGTTTAATGAGTTTTGCTTACCGTTAATTAAAAGATGTAGAACAGCTAAAACTAAAAACAATAGGCGTAAAGAGTTACAAAGTGCGTTTTTTAGCACGTATGTAGTAAAAAGTAAAATTTACAAGTCAGAACAATTGTCGGAAACATCATCAATGTCTGATAAACAAATAAAAGATCACATGAAGTTAAGAGGTGTTAAAGGAGGTAATTACAACACTCAATTATCATCAGGTTTGTATTTAAATGAATAGTTATGCAAAAAGTAAAAGTAAAATTAACACACGATGCTATTTATACCCTTTGTGACTTGTGGAAACAAGTGGTAAATAGTATTCCACAAAACAAAGAAGAGCTTAAAAACAAATCTATTGCAGAAATAGTATTGATTAAGCTACATAAAAAACAAATAGAACGAGCTCATAAAAAAAGTGACTTTAATATGAGTTTTGAAGTACACGAAGCTATTGTTTTAGATGAGTTGTTAAGGCCTGTTATGTATAACAATACGACTGTTTACCAACAGGCACAAATTAGAAATATGATTGATTTTATTAATCAAAAAACAGCTTAATTATGACTAAAGATTATCATGTAATAGGGTCTTCTTTTACTGGAGTTATGGTGTTTAAATACTGTTTAAACGGTTTATTAACAAGCTTTGAGTTAAGAGATGCGGATCAATTATCTGAAAAACAAGTAGACTGGTTGTTTTCTAGTAATTTTCCTTACAAAGAAATACAAATAAACTACCTAAAAGCGATTAAAAATTTTACAGTTACAGAAGGGAGTTTTGATTTAAGTTTTGATACGTTTTGGAATGCTTACAAGCACAAGTTAAAGCGTGTTATGGCAGAAAAAGCATGGAGCAAACTGTCCGATGTTGATAAAATAGCTGCTATAGCAGGTATAAAACATTACGATGGGTATTTAAACCGTAAAAGAAATGTAGAAAAAGCCCATGCTTCTACCTATTTAAACCAACGTTATTGGGAAGATGAATGGGGAAGTGCAGCATAGTAAAGAATAACTTTAAAAAATACAAATATGCCTTTTACAATAAAAATAACACAATGCTCCTTTAAAGATATTTGGTACAAACAACAGCTAAATACACAGCATTTGGCTGTAAATTTTCAAGATCACTTTTTTAGGATTTACCAAACGAATAAAATTGTAAGTAAAACAGATTGTGAGATTATAAAATAAAAATAAATAGTTAAAAATTATGTGTAGAGTTTTTAAAGTAGGAAAACCTGTTCCTAGTGTATGGCTTCATATGGAATTTGATTTTGAAGATACTACAAAGTATTTAGGAGGTGTAAAAATTGAAACACAAGAAGAGGCTGATAGGCTAGAAAATAAATACAAATGATTAAATTTGAAAAAAATAAAACCATGAAAAATCAATCCACAAATAATACGATATCAAAAGTTGTACTAATAGCGTTTGTATCTATTCTTTTTGTATTAATATTAGCTGCAATATTAGCTCCTGATTATGTTCCTTTAGAAAACAGGACTATTGAAGATAAAAAAGAATACTTCTCGGAATTAATAGAGGTTGAAATAGATCAAAAGCACCCTAATTTAACTGTTGAAGATATTCAAGATGTGTCGTATAAAACGATAAAAGAAATTAGGACTGGACAGCCTAATGTATATAACGAATATAAAAGATACTCTTTAAATGTAATAGCAAATCAAGTTCTTTCTGATGAAGAGTTAAGCCGTCAATTAAAATCAATACTGTTAGACTTTATGACTAAAAACACTGATGCTAAAGCTGTTGTTTTAAAAGTTTTTGTTAATGATGAAAAATATTCTAATATAAGAGCTATTTACGCTCCAAACGGAAATTGGTTAGATTCAAGTAAAGAAGATGTAACTTTTTATGATTATAAGTTTGTAATTAAGTAAAATAAAAACTAGATA
>CALHCC010000061.1 GCA_937930675.1 uncultured Flavobacteriaceae bacterium | reverse complement strand
GGTAATATTTTTAGAACTTCTTTTAAATCCGAATGCAGTTTTTTAGGGAAAGCTTTAGTTAGTCTTTCCTTGTATTCAGATTTTAAATTTTCCTTAAATATCTTTAGCATTTCGGGTTTTTCTCAAATGACGCACAACGGTTGGTGTATGATTTCGTTGCGTGTATAAGCACTAAAGTTAGCAAATAAATCACAGATAGAAAATCTTCGAGAATTTTCGTAAGTAGGCGAGTACTAGCAATGAATTATACACATTGTTATATGCTTTTATTTATTCCTTAAAAGGTTCTTTAATTATTTTTCGCAAAATTTCTTCATTTAAGAATTCGGAATATTGATATGGAATTTTTCCATTCCAAGAAGTCGCGTATAAGCTCGTCCAATCAATGAAGTATCCGAGAGTAACAGCGTATTTTTTCGAATCATCTACAGAAAGGTTTAGTTTTTCCGCAATATTTTCATAGATGCTTCTTTGTTCCATTTCGTCATCATAATCCATTCCAAATACTGCTGCTTCTGTATACCAGTTTTGTTCACTTATTTCACTAGAAGAAACTTCTTTGCTTAAATATTTCATTGCGTAATCAAGTGCAATTTTGAATTCCATTTGAGGTAATAAGTAAATGTATTCTTTACAACATTCAACATAGAACAGTTGCAATTCATTTGCATGCTTTAAAACATCAAATTTGTGATAATCGAATAATGCTTCTAACATCTCAATAACATCTTCTAAATTATTCCATTGTTCATTATTCATAATAGATAACCACAGTTTTGGTTAATTGCATATAATGAACAGCTGTATGGTTAGTAGCCCAGTAGGGGCTATTAACTATACAGCATGTTGTGTGCTTTATTTTTTTTAATTTCCTTTTTTATAAAATTAAAACAAATATAAGGGACAGTAGTCCAAATTCGGCAATAATTTAATGTCAGTTTTTCGAGGCCTTCTAAAGTCTATAAAATATACATCTCATGTATGGTTTGTCGACTTTAGAGACTAATACTCCGTTTTAATTTAACTCAATAGAAGATAATTTCATTCAAACTTGATTTTGTAAAAAAAATTCACGAAATTAGCCTAGTACTTTATAACGTGCCAACGTTTTGAGAGTGTAACTCTCCACGATAACAGCGATAAAGTACTGCTATCAAATCCTTTTGCAAAGCATTTGTATCTATATCTATTGAGTTAAAGTAAAACTCCATAAACCTTTACAGGCAACTCCGTAAAACTGATCACATCGAATTTGGGCTATTGCACACAACATGTTTGTGTATGATTTCGTTGCGTGGTTTAAGCACCTAATTTAGCAAATACAAAACGAATAGAAAATCCGCGAGGATTTTCGTAGGTAGGCTAGAACCAGCAATAAACTATATACGTTGTTGCAAGTAGTAGTTTTTTTAATCTATTGTTCCACACAAAAATGGTTCAGGTTTAGGGAAATTCAATTTTTTAATAAATTCTCCTAAACTCCTATGATTAACGTATTCAGTTTCGCCATATTCCAGAAAAATAGTTTTTTTCAAATTGTTCTTTAAAATGATTTTTTGCTTTTGTATTTTACATTTAATTCCGTAAACTTTTATAACAATTTTATCATGTTTTATTTCACTTTTTTTTAGGTAGAAATATTGATTTCCAGAAAAATCTGAAATCCCAACATCAATTCTTTCATTTCCAGAAAATATTTCAATTATTGATCCAGGTAAAGGTTCCTTAGTCTCCTTTTGAACAAATTTAAATTCTACTTCATATTTATCTTCTAAGAAAGTATTTTGCCCATAAGTGGAAATTCCAATTATTAAAAATAAAATGTAAATTATATGTTTCATATTATTTTTCTTCAATTACATTTTTAAAATCTGCTTTTAAGGCTTTCTAAATTTATAATTTTCAACCACAATTTTTTTCAGTTTTAGCGATTTTCGCTATTACTTGCAACGTCTTGGTGTATGATTTCGTTACGGGAAAATGGTCGCCCATTTTTCCGATTTAGCCCGAAAGATAGCAAAAAATCAGGAGTTTACCAACAGTAAATTCCACCGTAATGAATTATACACCTTGTTACATACAGTAGTATTTGGTGTTTTCAATATTCAATTCGAGCGTAAGTTCCGTTTGGGTTTTCAGCTTATGATTCAGCCATAGCCATTGCAGGTTAGGGCAGAAATTGGCTAAAAATCGGCTGGCTTTTAAAGTTCAAGTTTAAAATTCAGACATTGTTTTCTTGGGTTCTATTCCGCTTTAATTTTTCAGATTTCGATTAGTTGTTCTGTAATTCAATTCGCGCGTAATTCTGTTCAGCGTTCAGTTTCGCAATTGTGTGAAATTCCGCCGTTGGTAATTTCGAAATAGTATTCAGTTCCGCGGTTGGTTTTGAGTAAATTCAGACATTGTTAATTCAGTTTTTGCCAGCCAATTCTTGTGAGTTTAAACCGCATTAAAATAGCCTGACCAAAATTCCACCGTAGTTTTTGAGCTATTGTATGTAACACTTAAATATGTGCTATAAAAGCTAAAATAAACAAAATTATTAAATATTATTGTATTCCTGTGTATAACTAGGCTTATAATTAAATACAATACCATGTGTTTTGTATATCAAAAAATTATATTTTTATGTTCTGATATATAAAATGCATAGTATATGAAATTTTCTAATTATTCTTTTGAATTGGGTAACCACAGAAATAAAAAAGTAATTTGGATAAATTTCTCTTACAACGAAACATTAAAGATACAACTACGTAAACAGTTTCCGTCTGCATCTTATAGCGCATCAAAAAAACAATGGTATATTGTAGATTTACCTGTAGTTAGACAGCGCTTAAATATTGAAAAAAAACCAATAGGGCAAAAATTTTTATTATCAATACACCCAATTAATCAACAAGCATTTATTGATTACCGAAATCAATTACAAATAAAAGCATATAGTGAGAATACGCAACGAATATACCTTGCAGAATTTGCAGAATTATTACTATTATTAAACGATTATTCTGTAAAAGATTTAAACCCCAAAAGACTTAAAGATTATTTTTTATACTGTGTGCAATATTTAAAAATGAAAGAACGGAAAATGAATGGTAAAATTAATGCCGTTAAATTTTATTATGAAAAAGTAATTCATAGACCAAAAATGTTTTTTGATATTCCTAGACCAAAAACGCCAAGTACATTGCCTAAATTGTTAGATAGAAGTGAGATAAAAAAAATCATTAATGCTGCTACAAATATAAAACACAAAATTAGTTTAAAACTTTGTTATGGTATGGGTTTAAGAGTGTCTGAGGTAGTAAATATTAAACTTCAAGATATTGATAGTAAGAGAATGATGGTACATATCGTTGGAGCAAAAGGCAAAAAAGATAGGTATGTACCATTACCAGTATCTGTTTTAAAAGAACTTCGAGAATATTACTTAATTTACAAGCCTAAAGACTATTTATTACAAGGACAGTATGGAGGTAAGTATTCTAAAAGTAGTTTACAACAAGTGTTTAAAAATACAATGCGAAAAGCAGGTGTCAATAAACAAATTGGTATTCATGGTCTAAGACATAGTTATGCAACACATTTGTTAGAAGCTGGTGCTGATTTACGTTTTATACAGGAATTATTGGGGCATTATTCTGTTAAAACTACTCAAATTTATACTAAAGTATCCAAAAAACATATATCTAAAATAAAAAGTCCTTTGGATACTTTGTAAGTATAACTTAAATCGTTTAAAAGTATTAATTAAAAAAAATAGAAATTAACTAACTCTCAACCAAAACCCATTCGCCTTTTTCAATTAAAGGAATAGCTTGTTTGTACTTTACGGTTTTAGCTTCGCCACTCATAACATGCTTTATTGTTACACGGTCGTTACGTCCAATTTTTGGTTGCTCTCGTACAATAGTTTCAACAACTTGTTGTTGCTGACGAGAAGCACCTTCGCCAACAGCTCTACTTTGGGCAGCACGCTCATCCATATTTTGAATTTCTTCTTTTTGGGTTTGAAGATTTTCTTTTTTACGTGCTTTTGCTTCTTGTAAACTGTTTGAAGTTTCTTGTGGTATTTCGCCTTTAAATAAAAATGAAATGACTTCTTTGTTTACCTTATCAATCATGTCTTTGAAAAGTTCAAAGGCTTCAAACTTATAGATTAATAATGGGTCTTTTTGCTCGTGTACCGCTAACTGTACAGATTGCTTGAGCTCATCCATTTTACGCAAATGCGTTTTCCAAGCATCATCAACAATAGCTAATGAGATATTTTTTTCAAAATCATTAATAAGTTGTGTGCCTTTTGTTTCGTATGCTTTTTCTAAATCAGTAACAACTTGGAGTGTTTTTGTACCATCCGTAAAAGGCACAACAACACGCTTAAACTTGTCTCGCTGTGTGTTATACACATTTTCAATTACAGGATATGCTAAATCAGCAGCACGTTGCATTTTTTCTCTATAATGCTCAAAAGCAGCTTTATAAATAATACCTGCAATTTCTTGTGGGGATTGTTTGTTAAACTCGTCTTCAGAAATAGGAGAAGCCATTGAGAAATATCGGATTAATTCAAATTCAAAGTTTTTATAATCACTTGCTTCTTTATTGGTTTCTGTAATAATTTCTGAGGTGTCAAAAATCATATTTGCTAAGTCTACACGAAGTCTTTCGCCATGTAATGCATGTTTACGACGTTTGTATACAACCTCACGCTGCGCATTCATTACATCATCATATTCTAACAAACGTTTACGTACACCAAATTGGTTTTCTTCAACTTTTTTCTGAGCACGTTCAATAGATTTTGAAATCATGCTATGTTGTATCACTTCGCCTTCTTTTAAGCCCATTCTATCCATCATTTTAGCAATACGCTCACTACCAAAAAGACGCATTAAATTGTCTTCTAAAGACACATAAAATTGCGAACTACCAACATCTCCTTGACGTCCAGCACG
>CALHCC010000060.1 GCA_937930675.1 uncultured Flavobacteriaceae bacterium | reverse complement strand
TTGTGCAATTACAGGGATTGATGATTTTGAAATTGGAGATACTATTGCAGATTTAGACAATCCGGAGGCATTGCCAAGAACTGAGATTGATCAACCTACGATGAGTATGTTGTTTACCATTAACAACTCACCATTCTTTGGTAAAGAAGGTAAGTTTGTTACGTCTCGTCACTTACGTGATCGTTTGTTTAAAGAATTAGAGAAAAACTTAGCGTTAAGAGTTGAAGAAACAGATACAGAAGATAAATTTAACGTATTTGGACGTGGAGTTTTACACTTATCTGTATTGATTGAAACGATGCGTCGTGAAGGATATGAATTACAAGTAGGTCGTCCTCAAGTAATTTTAAAAGATGTAGATGGTGTTAAATGTGAACCATACGAAACATTAACCATTGATGTACCAGAAGAAGTATCTTCTAAAGCTGTAAACTTAGTTTCTTTACGTAAAGGAGACTTAATGGTGATGGAACCTAAAGGAGATTTACAACATTTAGAGTTTACCATTCCTTCTCGTGGATTGATTGGTTTACGTAATAAAATATTAACAGCAACTGCAGGTCAGGCAATTATTAACCACCGTTTTTCTGAATACGGACCGTACAAAGGAGAGTTTCCAGAGGAATTAAAAGGTGCTATTATTTCTTCTGAAACAGGTAAAGCAACGGCTTACGCAATTGATAGATTACAAGATAGAGGTAGATTCTTTATCGATCCTAACCAAGATATTTACAAAGGACAGGTAGTAGGAGAAAATAGTAAATCTGATGACATGGCTGTAAACTTAATTAAAGGTAAAAAATTAACCAACGTTCGTTCTTCTGGAAACGATGATGCGGTTAAAATTGCTCCTAAATTAGATTTCTCTTTAGAAGAATGTATGGAATACATTAGAGAAGATGAGTATTTAGAAATTACACCTGAAAGTTTAAGAATGAGAAAAATTAATTTTAAATAAAAATTAGTTCTAACACAATAATAAAAAGCTCTTTTGATTCTCTCAAAAGAGCTTTTTCTTTTATCTTTATAATATTCATAGTACATATGAATACGATTTATATGAAATACATAATCAATCTTTTTTTTTTAATCTCTTTATGTACTTACGCACAAAAAATGAAACTAAAAAAAACAATTCCACTATCTAAAAAAGTATCAGAAACCTCAGGCTTACTATGGTACAATAAGAACTTAATAACACATAATGATTCTGGAGATAAACCTAAGCTTTATGTAATCGATGAAAAAGATGGATCTGTTAAAAGAACTGTTAAAGTTAAAAATGCTGAAAATGTAGATTGGGAAGATTTGGCACAAGATAAAGATTTTATTTATGTAGCAGATACAGGAAATAATGATGGCATAAGAACGGATTTGGTAATTTATAAAATCGCTAAAAAGGATTTTGACAAACACGATGAAGTTGAAGCTGAAAAGATATACATAGATTATCAAGATAATAAAATAGAAAAAAAAGGAAGAAATAATTATGATTGTGAGGCTATTACGGTGTATAACGATCAATTACTACTACTTAGTAAGAATTGGTTAGATTTTAAAACTTACATTTATACAGTCCCTTTAAAGACGGGTAAATACAGTATTAAAAGTAAAAAATGTTTAGAGGTAAATAGCCTTATTACGGGTATAGATTATCACTCTACAAATAATAAATTGCTTGCTACAGGTTATAATAGAGATTATGAAAGTCATCTATTTCAATTTTTTGATATACTAACGGATCATGCTAGTTTTAAAAAAATAGATGTAAGTAAAGTTTTAGAAGGTGTAAATCAAATAGAAGGAATTGCTTTTAAAGATAGTCATCAAGTTTATTTATCTAGAGAACTAAATAAAAAAAAGATCAAAGGGAAGAAGCAAAAAAGTAAAGAAAAACTCTTTCTAATAAAAATTGAATAATACTTATGTCTAAGTTTTCTAAACTAGTTCAAAAACAAAAAGAAAATAAAGCAGCTAAAAAACACAGATTTAATTTAGAGGCCATTACCAATGCAAATAGAGAAATTGTAATGTGTCCTTGCGGATCTCATCAAACCTATAAAAACTGTTGTGCTAAAATTCATCAAGATATCACAAAAGCTGAGAACCCTATTGATTTAATGCGATCGAGATATACAGCCTTTGTGTTCAGTGATGTAGATTACTTGTTAAAAAGTCATCATACTTCTACACGTCCTGTTGCAGAAGCTAAAGAAATACAGGAATGGAGCAGTTCTGTTGTGTGGGAAAAATTAGAAGTGTTAAATGAAGAGCTCGTAAACAAGACTCTTGGCTATGTTACTTTTAAGGCACATTTTGTAGAAGATGGAAAAGAGACTATGATTTATGAAAGGTCAAGATTTGTAAAAGAAGATAAATATTGGACCTATATTGATGGACAACATGTAAGCTAATTTAAGAATTGTAAAAGTTAAAAGATGGCAAAAGCAGGAAGTGATAAAAACACCAAAAATAAATCGAAACATACCAAGTTAATGAATCGTAAAAAAAATAAGCTTAGAGAAAAAGAATTAGCTCACAAACAAAAAATAAAAGCACTAAAAGAGCTTATAAAAACACAAGAATAATTTTTGATTTATTGTGCAATCCAATTTTATGTTAAACGTAGCTTTTAGAGTTGTGTAATGAATGATGAGAGCATGGAGTATGTTGTTTTGGGGTATTTCCGTCATGCTCAATTTTGCTGAGTATCACGTCTCAACAAACGTGAAAAATAGATAACATGGCTAACTAGGCCTTTGAGAACAAGATTCAGCTGTAAAAACGAACCTCCTATTTTTAGAACTTAAACAAACTGTGTGATCGTGTCAGATTTTTTACTTAATTATAATCACAAAATCTCATCAGTTTTATGTATTTCAATGGAATAGAATTTTAGTGTAAATATTCCAAAAAATATTCAAATTCTACTTGATTCCAATCCTCTTTTATAATACTAAAATAAACATCGTCTTTACTTTTACCCGTTGTATCTATGTAGTTGTTTCTAAATATTCCCTCTTTTGCAGCTCCTAATTTTAAAATTGCTTTTTTGATTTTATGTTTTGACCCCTATAAAACAAGAGTAATCTTCTAAAATCAATATTTTCGAACCCGAACTTTAGGAACTCATATTTACAAGCTTTATTAAGTCCAGTGCCTTGAAACTCTTCTCCATACCAAGTCCATCCAATTTCACATTTTTCACTATCAGTATTCATTATCAAAAACAATTTCTTTTAATTCGATATTTCTAAAGTGTTCAAAAGGGATGAGTTGTACGTGTTTGTTTTCTAAGACAATTTTTGAGTTTAATATTTCTTTATTCATTACAAATGATATTTGTTTTATAGGGGATAGGTAAATAATAAGATAATACTTTACCTAAGAAATAGACAAGGTTATTACTCGTGAAAAAAGTTTATTTTTGAAACTTGTAAGAAATGTCAATATGACATTTTTTTAGGATTGGCAGATATTTTGCCTAAACTGTATAAACTATTATTGATAACTGTTTACCATGAGTAAGAAAGAAGATATTCAAGAAGAAAAGAAAGCAGCAGAAACATCTGTAGAGCAAAGTGTAGAAGAAGCACAAGAAACTGTAGAAAACATTGAAAAAGAAGAAAAAGCCAAAGAAGAAGCTTCTGTAGATGATTTAGTTCAAGTAGAAAAAGATAAGTACTTACGTTTATTTGCAGAGTTTGAGAATTATAAAAGACGTACTTCTAAAGAGCGTATAGAATTGTTTAAAACGGCAGGAAAAGACATTATTGTGTCATTATTACCTGTAATGGACGATTTTGACAGAGGAATGGTAGAGATTAACAAATCTGAAAACGAAGAATTAATTAAAGGAGTTTCTTTAATTCAAGACAAGTTGGTAAAAACCTTAGAGCAAAAAGGATTAACTCTAGTAGAAGTAAATCAAGGAGATGCTTTTGATGCAGATACACAAGAGGCAATTACGCAAATTCCAGCCCCTACAGAAGAGTTAAAAGGAAAAGTGATAGATGTGGTAGAGAAAGGGTATAAATTAGGAGATACGATTATTCGTTTCCCTAAAGTAGTAATAGGACAATCATAAACAATTACGAATTATTAATTACGAATAGTATAATAAAGCGTTGCTATTAAGAGCTAATCGCTAAAAGCTAATCGCTAATGTCTAAGAAAATATGGCAAAACAAGATTTTTACGAAGTATTAGGAATATCCAAAGGAGCATCTGCTGCGGAAATTAAAAAAGGATATCGTAAGATGGCTGTAAAATATCATCCAGATAAAAATCCGGGAGATAAAGAAGCTGAAGAGAAATTTAAATTGGCTGCAGAAGCTTATGAGGTTTTAAGCGATGAAAACAAAAAAGCTCGTTACGATCAATATGGTCATCAAGCTTTTGAAGGAGGTCATGGCGGAGGCGGAGGCTTTGGAGGTATGAATATGGACGACATCTTTAGTCAATTTGGAGACATCTTCGGAAACGGAGGTTTTGGTGGCTTTGGAGGCGGAGGCCAAAGAGGTGGCGGACGTAGAGCTATGGTAAAAGGTACCAATATGCGTATTCGTGTAAAGCTTACTTTAGAAGAAATTGCCAATGGAGTTGATAAAAAGATAAAAGTACGTAGAAAAAAGCAAGCCAAAGGAGTTACCTATACTACTTGTACAACCTGTAATGGTGCTGGACAAGTAATGCAAGTAACGAATACTATTTTAGGAAGAATGCAAACTGCAGCTACATGTAATACATGTGGAGGAGCAGGAGAGTCGTTAAAAAATAAACCTTCTGGTGCCGATGCTCAAGGATTGGTGGTAGAAGAAGAGACCGTAACCATTAACATTCCTGCAGGAGTTACTGATGGTGTACAATTAAAAGTAGCGGGTAAAGGAAACGAGGCTCCAGGAAAAAATTCTGTTTCTGGAGATTTATTGGTGTTGATTGAAGAAATTCCGCATGAAACATTAAAAAGAGAAGGCGTAAATTTACATTACGATTTGTATGTAAGCTTTGCAGAAGCTGTTTTAGGTGTAGGAAAAGAAATAGAAACGGTTTCCGGAAAAGTAAAGATTAAAATAGAGGCAGGTACACAGTCTGGAAAAATTTTAAGATTAAAAGGAAAAGGTTTGCCAAGTATAGAAAGATATGGGCAAGGGGATTTAATGGTGCATGTAAATGTTTGGACTCCTCAAGAATTATCTAAAGACCAAGTAAAGTTTTTTGAAGCTAATCTAGATCATGATAATTTTAACCCAAACCCATCTAAATCTGATAAATCATTTTTTGATAAAGTTAAGGATATGTTCTCTTAACATACAAATGTTAAAAAGAGAGAAAAAGGTGGTATTAAGACGTGTTTTTTTTTTGTTAGAACACATAAAGTTTATACCTTTGAACCGTTGTGTTATTTATAACACACTTTTTCTTTTTCATAGCAATTTTTCCCACCTAGTTTACTAGGTGGGTTTTTATTTTTTAAAAGAATTAAGAGGTATAGAAAGTAGGTGGTCTTATCGCTGCGTTTTTGTAATTAAAACGGAGAGGAAAGTCCGAGCATCATAGAACAGCATAGCGGATAACATCCGTCACCTTAAGGGATTAAGGGAGGACAAGTGCAACAGAAAGCAAGTACAGTTCGGCTGTAGTGAAACCAGGTAAACTCTATGCGATGCAATGTCATGTATATTGGAGTCCTTTTTATAAGGTAAGAGTCGTTCGCTCAATTCCAAGGGGTAGGCAGATAAAAATTATTGGCAACAGTAATTCTAGATAAATGATAAGAATTTGATGATATCAAATACAGAACTCGGCTTACAAACCTACTTTCTTTTAATATTTTCTTTTAAGACCTCAGCACATCCATAATAAGTGTCGTAAAATATACGGGATTTTATGAATTTGTTAAAAATCAAATCTTTTTTAAACCAATTGATTTCAACAGTTTATTATCGTAAGGTTATTTTGTATCTTGCTCACTTAAAAACGAACATTTAAATTAATTATTTATAAGTATGATGTTGTTGATTTATGTTATAAATAAACAATATTTACCCTAAATACACAGAAAGTTTTATGAATACTTACAACGATTACATCAAGGAAATCGAAGAACGAAAAGTTCAAGGGCTTCATCCTAAACCAATTGATGGTGCCGAATTATTAAGCGAAATTATTGCACAAGTAAAAGACGAATCAAATAAAGATAGAGAAGACTCTCTTAAGTTCTTTATTTACAATGTGGTACCTGGTACTACCAGTGCTGCTGCAGTAAAAGCTAAATTTTTAAAAGAAATTATTCTTGGTGAATCTATTGTTAAAGAAATTACACCTGAATTTGCTTTTGAGTTGTTATCGCATATGAAAGGTGGACCTTCTATAGAAGTATTATTAGACCTAGCTTTAGGAAACGATGCTACTATTGCAAAGCAAGCTGCAACAGTATTAAAAACACAAGTGTTTTTATACGAGGCAGATACAGAGCGTTTAGAAAATGCTTATAAACAAGGAAATACAATTGCAAAAGAATTGTTGGAAAGTTATGCAAAAGCAGAATTCTTTACACAATTGCCAGAGGTTGAAGAAGAAATTGAAATTGTAACCTATATTGCAGGTGTAGGAGATATTTCTACAGATTTATTATCTCCAGGAGCAGACGCTCACTCAAGATCGGATAGAGAATTACATGGACAGTGTATTTTTGAGCATAGTAAAGATATGCAACAAGAGTTGTTAGCATTAAAGGAACAGCATCCAGATAAGCGTGTGATGTTAATTGCAGAAAAAGGAACCATGGGAGTAGGTTCTTCTAGAATGTCTGGTGTAAATAATGTTGCTTTATGGACAGGAATTGCAGCGAGTCCATATGTTCCATTTATTAATATTGCTCCTGTAATTGCAGGTACCAATGGTATTTCTCCAATCTTCTTAACTACCGTAGGAGTAACAGGAGGTATTGGAGTAGATTTACAAAACTGGGTTAAAAAAACAGATGCAGCAGGAAATGTAGTTTTAGATGCTGATGGAGAACCTGTATTAGAGCAAGTTTATTCTGTAGAAACAGGTACTGTTTTAACCATTAATACCAAAGAAAAACAATTATATAAAGATGGTAAGGCTGTAAAAGATATTTCTGCAGCATTAACACCACAAAAAGTTGAGTTTATTAAAGCAGGTGGTTCTTACGCTGTTGTATTTGGTAAAAAATTACAAACATTTGCTTGTAAAGCTATAGGAATTGAAATTCCAACAGTATTTGCTCCCTCAAAAGAAATTTCTGTAGAAGGGCAAGGATTAACAGCTGTTGAAAAAATATTTAATAAAAATGCTGTAGGTACTACTCCTGGAGTAACGTTACACGCAGGTTCTGATGTTCGTGTAGAAGTAAATATTGTAGGATCTCAAGATACTACAGGATTAATGACTTCACAGGAATTAGAGTCTATGGCTGCTACTGTTATTTCTCCAATTGTAGATGGTGCTTATCAATCAGGATGTCATACAGCTTCTGTTTGGGATAACAAATCAAAAGCAAACATTCCAAGATTGATGAAGTTTATGAATGACTTTGGTTTAATTACTGCACGTGATCCTAAAGGAAATTATCACGCAATGACTGATGTGATTCATAAAGTATTAAATGATATCACCGTAGATGATTGGGCAATTATTATAGGGGGAGATTCTCATACACGTATGTCTAAAGGAGTTGCTTTTGGTGCAGATTCTGGTACTGTTGCTTTGGCTTTGGCTACTGGAGAAGCTACGATGCCAATTCCACAATCGGTAAAAGTTACATTTAAAGGAGAAATGAAGAGTTATATGGACTTCCGCGATGTGGTTCATGCAACACAACAACAAATGCTTTCTCAGTTTGGAGGAGATAATGTATTCCAAGGTAGAGTCATAGAAGTGCATATTGGTACCCTAACTGCCGATCAAGCATTTACATTTACAGATTGGACCGCAGAAATGAAAGCAAAAGCATCTATCTGTATTTCTGAAGATGCAACCTTAATAGAATCTTTAGAAATTGCTAAGGGTCGTATCCAAATCATGATTGATAAAGGAATGGACAATCAAAAGCAAGTATTACAAGGATTAATTGACATTGCAGATAAGAGAATCAATGAAATTCAATCAGGTGAAAAATCAGCATTAAAACCAGATGCAAGTGCTAAGTATCATGCAGAGGTGGTGGTTGATTTAGATCAGATTATCGAACCAATGATTGCGGATCCAGATGTTTATAACGAAGATGTTTCTAAACGTTATACACACGATACCATTAGACCATTATCTTACTATGAAGGAACTAAAAAAGTAGATTTAGGTTTTGTGGGTTCTTGTATGGTACATAAAGGAGATATGAAAATTTTAGCTCAAATGTTAAAAAACATAGAATCTCAGCAAGGAAAAGTAGAATTTAAAGCACCTTTAGTAGTTGCACCTCCTACATACAACATTGTTGATGAGTTAAAAGAAGAAGGAGACTGGGAAGTTTTACAAAAGTACTCTGGGTTTGAGTTTGATGATAGTGATCCTAAAGCTGCTGCACGTACAAAATATGAAAATATGTTGTATCTAGAACGTCCAGGGTGTAACTTGTGTATGGGTAACCAAGAGAAAGCTGAACCAGGAGATACGGTAATGGCTACTTCTACTCGTTTATTCCAAGGTAGAGTTGTAAAAGATTCTGGAGAGAAAAAAGGAGAATCATTACTTTCTTCTACACCTGTTGTAGTACTTTCTACGGTGTTAGGTAGAACTCCTAATTTATCAGAATACGAAGCTGCTGTAGATGGAATTAACTTAACAAAGTTTAAGCCATCACATAAATTATTGGTAAAATAAAACAACCATAAATAAACTAAAAAGGCTCAAAATCATAATAGATTTTGAGCCTTTTTTTGTGATAACATCGTTTTAAAAAAGAGTATAAGTATTAAAGAGACCATTTTTACGATAATAATTAGTTACAAACTTTTTAAAAATGAAGTTAACTTTTGTACAGCCAATCCTCTGTGGCTAATTTTTCCTTTTTCAATCATATCCATTTCTGCAAATGAAATATTATATCCTTTAGGTTTAAAAATAGGATCGTATCCAAAACCTTTTTCTCCTTGTTTGTTAGTTAGTATTTCTCCTTCACAAGTTCCATCAAAAAAATGTTGTTTGTTATTTAAGTTTAGACAAATAACCGTTTTAAAATGTGCGTTTCTAGAAGATTTATCTGTTAAGTTCTTTAACAATAAATTCATGTTTTCTTTTGCATTTCCATGTTCGCCAGCATAACGTGCGGAGTACACCCCAGGAGCTCCATTTAAGGCATCTACCAATAAACCCGTATCATCAGCAAAACAAGCATATCCATAAGTATTACTTACATAATCTGCTTTTATTTTAGCATTTCCTTCTAAGGTATCGGCAGTTTCGGGAATGTCTTCGGTACAACCAATGGCATCTAAAGAGAGTAATTTTATATTAGGTAACAAAGCAGCAACTTCTTTTAATTTATTTTTGTTGTGCGTAGCAAAAACTATTTCCATGTTTTTAAAGTTAAAATAAGTTATTCGTGATGGTAAGGTTCGTTTTTTAAGATGGTAAATCCTCTATAGATTTGTTCTACCATAAATAAACGAATCATTTGATGAGAAAAGGTCATTTTAGATAAAGAAATTTTTCCTTTTGCTTTTTTGTATACCGCATCAGAAAAACCATATGGGCCTCCAATAACAAATACCAATTGTTTGATACCTGTATTCATTTTTTTTTGTAGAAAATTCGAAAAATCAATAGATCTAAAATCTCTTCCTTTTTCGTCTAATAAAATTAAATCGTCGGTTGATTGTGTTTTTTTAAGAATTAAATCTCCTTCTTTTTCTTTTTGTTGACTTTCAGAAAGGTTTTTTACATTTTTAAGATCAGGAATAATTACCAACTCAAACTTAATGTAGTGCTTAAGCCTGTTTTGATAATTTTCTATTAGTTGATGTAAGTTTTTGTCATCAGTTTTACCAATAGCCAAAAGTACAATTTTCATAATATGTATTTTCTAAAAATACAAATGTACTAAGAACCTTTTGAGTTTTGTAATTTATTCCGCAGATGTGTTGGGCGTATAGTAAAATTCTTCTTTTACAATTTTACTGTTTTTAACGTGGTAAACACATAGTTCTTCTAACTGTACTCTTCCCAAACCTCTAACGGTTACATCTACAGATAACTTAAAACAGAAATGATCGTCTACAATTAAAGGATCGGATAATTCATACTTATGAATTTCTTGAGCCATTTCGTAAAACATAGCCGTTTTTCGTTGAACTTTTTTTATACCTTTTACTTTTCTATATCTTGTAGCTTGAGATTCAATACTTTCGATACAATCATCGTACAATTCTACTTGAGCAAGTGCGTTTTGTCCTTGTCTACACAAATCAACTAATCGATATGCAATTTTTTCTGTTGTCATTTTTTCAGGGAGTATTTTTATGTAAAGTTACGTTAGATGTTATTTTTTAAGATTGATAGATATAGGCTTTTTTTATGTTTTTACGCATCTTAAAACCTATTTTAGTTACTATTTGTAAGATAAAACGTAGCAAGTGTTTTATCTTTGTTTTAAAATGAAGAACAGATGATAAATCAAGAGCAATTTGATGCTGAAATTCAATTAATTATTGCAAATGCAATACGAGAAGATGTAGGAGATGGAGACCATTCCTCTTTAGCATGTATTCCAGATACAGCTACAGGTAAAGCAAAATTATTGGTAAAAGATGAAGGAGTTATTGCAGGAGTAGATTTTGCGTTAGAAGTATTTACATATGTAGATGCCAATCTAGAGGTGGAAGTTCTTATTAAAGATGGACAAAAAGTAACACACGGAGATGTGGTGTTGTATGTAACAGGGAGTTCGTTGTCTATTTTAAAAGCAGAAAGATTGGTGTTAAATACCATGCAACGTATGAGTGCTATTGCTACCAAAACAGCATATTATGTTGAATTGTTAAAGGGTACAGACACTAAAATTTTAGATACTAGGAAAACCACTCCAGGAATTAGAGCTTTAGAAAAATGGGCAGTTAAAATAGGAGGAGGAGAGAACCATAGATTTGCGTTGTATGATATGATTATGCTAAAAGATAATCATATTGATTTTGCGGGAGGTGTTTCTCAAGCAATACAACAAACAAAAGAGTATTTAAAAAAGCAGAACAAGGATTTAAAAATTATTGTAGAAGCTAGAAATTTAAAAGAAATTGAAGAAATTATTCAATTTGATGGAATCCATAGAATTCTGATAGACAACTTTAATTATCAAGATACCAAAAAAGCAGTGGCTTTAATAGGTACTAAAGCGGGTACAGAATCTTCTGGAGGTATTAACGAAGAAACACTTAGAAAATATGCAGAATGTGGTGTGCAATATATTTCATCAGGAGCGTTAACACACTCAGTATACAATTTAGATTTAAGTTTAAAGGCAGTTGATTAAAAAGCAGTGTTTAAAACAAAAGAAATAGAAAAAAAAGATTCTCTTGAACAAGAACTAAAAGTAGTTCCTGTGGTAAATTGGTTTGTAAAAACAGGTAAAAAAATACCGGTACCCGGTTTAGAGGGAATGAGTTTGTACGACTTGCTAGAAATGTATTTTTTAGGAATTGTAAAAGGAGCATTAACCTCAAGAGCAGGAGGAATATCTTATAGTTTTTTTATGGCTTTATTTCCATTTATGCTGTTTATGCTTACACTTATTCCATACATTCCTATTGATGATTTTCAGGATAGTTTTATGATGTTGGTGTCAGATTTATTACCGCCAGATACCTTTAATGCAGTAGAATCTGTGTTAAGAGATATTGCAAATAATAAATATGGAGGATTGCTTTCTTTTGGTTTTTTGGTTTCTATTTTTTTAATGACCAATGGAGTAAATGCGGTGTTTGCTGCTTTTGAGTATTCTGTTCACGTTAAAAAAATAAGAAATGTAGTTCGCCAATACTTAATTTCCTTAGGTACTTCGTTAACCATGTCTTTTATGTTAATTGTTACCGTAGCAGCAACTATTTTTTTTGAATTTGGTTTAGATTTTTTAAACAGAAAGGGATGGTTGCCTAACGGCATTTTGTGGATAGGTAATTTACGCTACCTACTGTTTATGTTTTTAATTTTTTGTACCGTTTCTATGTTGTATTATTTTGGTACCAAAGAAGGAAAACAAACTAAGTTTTTTTCAGCAGGTTCTATATTAACTACTATTTTATCATTACTAACCTTTTATGGTTTTGGAATTTACGTAGTTAAATTTTCTAAATACAACGAGTTGTACGGTTCTATAGGAACGCTTTTAATTTTAATGCTTTTTATATGGCTAAATGCTATTATCTTATTACTAGGTTTTGAATTAAATGCGAGTATTAATAGATTGAGAAATCAACAAAGGAGGATGAATGTAAAAGCTACTTAATTTAATTAGAATTCCTTTTATCAAAAGTTCTTCCTTTTTTAACAGCTCTATGGTTTTCGTAACATTCTAATACAGCTTCTACTAATTGTAAGTCAGTTGCTTTTTTTATAAAAAATGGAGAGTAATTGCATTCAGACAAAACGTCGGTTAATTCGTTAATATCCATTTGTAGGTAATCTAAAATAATTTCTCTATCAAAGCGAGAAGCCAAGATGGTTCTGGTAGCATCCTTATCCTTTAGTTTTTTAAGATCTCTTAGTCTTTTTGGTTTTTTTCCAAAGAGATTGTATACAAAATCAACAGGGTTTGTTAAAGCTTTGCCAATACCTAATTTAGAACTAGACCCTCGGTTTTTACTCACTTCATATGTCTGTGGCAAACCATTTACATGTATTCTGTTAAATTTATCTTTAGGAACATTTTTAATATCAATATCTAAAATACCAATCAATTTGTGTCCTATCACAATTTCTTCTAATTGCTCAATTTTAGGATGTAGTTCTATATTAAGTTCTGTACCTTTAGATAAATCTCGAGTAATTTTTAATTTGATAGACTCGTAACCAATATGAGATATTAAAAGTGTATCACTTTCTTTAATGTCTAATTCAAACAATCCATTTTTTCCTGATAATGTTCCATCTATGGTAGATAAATTTAATAATGTAGTTCCTTCAATAGCTGTGCTATCTATCGCATTAGAAACTTTACCTTTTAACGTGAATTTAATTAAATCTTGTGAAAATAATTGACCGATACCTATTAAAAAAAAGATAGATACTATATAGATTGTTTTATTGTTCATATTATTTTTTTACACCTTCCCAAGCTTTAAATTTTTTCTTCTTTTTTTCTTTTTTAAATTTTGTAGTTATAGAGTCTTTAGCAGTATTTGATTTTTCTTTTAGAGCTCTTCTTGGCTTTGCTTTAGGTGCCTTGTGCGTATAAATAAGATCATTTTTATGACATTCATCTGCTTCTTCTGTTACATTTATAAATTCAGAATCTTTAAACTTACTACCTTCTTTTCTATAAGACCAAAAAGTTAGTCTTACTCTTTTTTCATCCTTACATCTAAAGGCATATCTTGCTTGTTCTGTAGACCATCCTTCTGCTATTAAGTCAGATTCATTAATCCCTTCTCTTACAGGAATTCTAAAGTCGGTAAAAACAGTATAAAAATCTTCATCTATTCCCAAATCAACAGGAATTGGGTTTATTTTTTTTAGTTTAAATTTTTCTCTTTTTTTATAAGGTTTTATACGTTTTAAACCTATACTGTTCTCTCTTTCTTTTTTAACATAAACTCTTACCTCTTTTTCTTGCGAGAAAGAAGCAAGGGTGCTTATACTAATAAAAAAAAGAAAAATGTTTTTTAAAGTCTTTAGTTTCATAGCTTCAAATATACTAATTATTCATATTTATTTTAGTCATTATCGGATAATGATCAGATAGTTTTATAGGATATGTTTTAAAATTTTGTACTTTAAACTGCTTAGGGACAAGAATAAAATCAATTCTAAAAGGTAAAAAATAGTTGTAGGTTTTCCCAAAACCACTTCCAGTTTGTACAAAAGCATCCTGATGATTTTTGGTTAACTGTTTGTAATTCCAGGAAAATGCAGTGTTATTAAAGTCTCCACTAATAAAGGAAGGATATTCACATGTTTGAATGTGATTTTTGAGTGCTTTTATTTGCGATGCTTGTCGTTTAAAAACATTTTTAAATCGATAAAAAAGACTCTTTTTAGAGAGAGCACCATAATTTTCTTTTTGCGTATCTAAATTAAAAGATTGCATGTGTACATTGTAAACCCTAATGGTTTGATGATTTACTTTAATGTCTACAAATATTGCGTTGTTAGAAGTACCTTTAAAGTTTAAAGAACCTTTGTTAACAATAGGATATTTGCTATAAACAACCTGTCCACCAGATTGCGTGTTAAAAATAAAATGATAAGGAAATTTTAATTTAAATTCTTGTGTATTTCTATATTCTTGAAGGCAAACAATATCTGGTGCTTCTTGATGAATAAAGTCAGCAATATCTTGTTTTAAATTAGGATTCTTAATCCATTGGTACACATTAAAACGTCTTACATTATAACTTAAAATACTGATTTCGGATAGTTGAGTTGTATTTTTTTGATGAAAAGGGAATAATGCTTTTATGTGTTGATAGCCAAAAGCAATGATGATAGTTGAAATTAGAAAATGAGGTTTTAATTTTAAAAGCCAAATAATTACAAAAATTAAATTAAGCCCTAATAAGGTAGGGTAAGCCAAACTTAATAAAGCAATAGAAGGGAAGCTTTCAGGATTGATATACGGAATACAGTAGGTTACAATTAATGCAATCGCTGCAATATTATTGATGAAAAATAAAAATCGATCTAGAAAATTTAGTTTTTTCATCAGATTATTTTTTTCCTTGTTGAAATAAAAATTCTTTTTCAGATTTTGAAAGAGATTCGTATCCAGATTTACTTATTTTATCTAATATACGGTTAATCTTGGCTTGCGTATCTATAGAAGTAGCTGTGTTTGTTGTTTTTTTAGAACTTGATTTATAGCTTGTTTTTAATTTGGTTTTCTGTTTAAATAACGAGCTAAAAATAGTTGTAAAACTCTGTTGATAGTAAATAGCAAAAAAGCCATAGGCTGCTCCTCCTAAATGAGCCAAATGCCCTCCTGTATTGCTGGTTCCTAAACTAATTAAATCCCATACTATAAAAATAAGAGCAATAATTTTAAGTTTTACATAACCTATAAAACGGAATTTAATTTCGTAATTAGGAATGTAAGTAGCCAACCCGATAACAATAGCCATAATTCCTGCAGAAGCACCTACTAAAGTACTATGCGTATTTTTAAGTGCAGGAAAATAACTGTAGCCTAGTATAAATAAAATTCCTCCCACAAGAGTCCCTAACAAATAAAAATTCAGCAACTTTTTAGGAATAAAATAATCCAAAAATAAATTACCAATATAATAGAGTGTAATTAAATTAAAGAGTAAGTGTATAAAAGTACTGTGTATAAAACCATACGTTATGATTGTCCATGGTTTGGCAATAAACAAACTGGTGTTTGCAGGCAAGGCAAACAATTGATAAAAAATACCATTTGAATATTGGAACAAACTACCAATACCTCCAATAAAATAGGTAAGAACAAAAAGAAGAATATTAATACCTATTAATTTTTCTACAATAGTCCCATGCGTGTATTTGTATTTTAATTGAGAAAGAATATCGTTTATCATTATACAGACTTAAATTGATTTTTTTTCCAAATAATAGCAATAATAAGACCAATAATGGCTCCTCCTACATGGGCAAAATAAGCGGTGTTTACAGGACTTAAAATAGGCTGACCTGTAATTCCAGAAAATAAATCTGCCAACACCATGACAGGTATAAAGTATTTAGCAGCGATAGGAATGGGTAAAAAGATTAAAAACATTTTTGCATTGGGAAAATTCCAACCAAAAGCAGCCAACAATCCAAAAATAGCACCAGAAGCTCCTAAAAGTCTCATGTTGTAAATTCCATTAGCGGTTTGTAAGATTTCATCCGCATATATTTTTATAGGATTAAATAATTCATAAATTTCTTGTTTAGAAGCTCCTGTTTTTAACAATGCGTTAACAGCTCCATGAAATTCAAACTGACGTTCAAACAAATAAATTAAACTGGCTCCTATACCGGCCGAAAAGTAAAAGAATAAAAACTTTTCTTTACCATACAATTGTACTAAAGGCATTCCAAAAAAATACAAACCCAACATGTTAAAAAACAAGTGACCTATGTCTGCATGCATAAAAATACCTGTTACCAATTGCCAATATCTAAAATTAGGATTTTCAAAATAATGTAGGTTAAACAATTCGTTTAAATCAATGGTTTGAATCCCTATTTTTGCAACAAAAAATAAAATGTTAACAATAATAATATGTTTTATAACGTCGGGTATTCTGTTAAGCATGTTTGTCTAGGTTAAAAAGGGTATCTAATTTTTTATTGGTAATAGAGGTGTATATTTTTTTTCGGAAAGGAGATAAATTTGCTTCTTTACAGTTAAATAAATCTGTGATTAAGTTTTCTTGCTCAACATCAGATAATTTAGTTCCTGTTTTAATTGCCAATGTTTTCGCTAAGGATTTTGCAATCATGTCTAATTGGCTAAAACTATTCTCTTCTATCCCTTCCTGAAAATCTTCTATCAACTGTTCAAAAACCATGCTAATTTGGCTTTCGCTAATGGTGGTAGGAATTCCTGTAACAACTACATATTCGTCCTGTATTTCATCAAACAAAAAACCAGTACTTTCTAGCTCTTCTTTAATGTTTTTTAACACAAAAACTTCTTGTTTACTATAATCTATACGAATTGGAAATAGCAGTTGCTGACTAGACGCTTCTTTAACGGTAATATTTTCTAAAAAATTCTCGTACAATACTCTTTGGTGTGCTAAGTGCTGGTGTACTAAAAACGTTCCTTTATTTAACGTACAAAGAATGTATTTGTTTTGAATTTGAAACGTATCTTTTACCAATTGGGTTTCCTTGGTTTCAAAAAGTTTAGGAGTTAATTTATCTTGCTCTATTTCTGCATTAGCGATGGATTCTATTCCGTTGTAAAGAGTTTCCCAATCTCCTTGGCTTTTTTCTTTTTGAAAAGAGTTTTTAGGAATAGAGGTATTACTTTTAGATGTTGTTGCTTTTGTGGTTACAGTATTATTCGTATCAAACGGATTAAAATTGCTTTCTGTTTTAAATGGGTTAAAGTTAGGATCTACTTCAATTTTAGGCTCGCTAATAGGTTTGTTTTTGTAACTGTAAGGAGTTTCTAAGTTTTTGTCTTTTGAAAAATCTAGAGAATCTACAGCATTAAACTGACCTAAACTGTGTTTTACAGCTGCTCTAATAATTTCGTACAATACTTTTTCGTTATCAAACTTTACTTCCGTTTTTGTAGGATGAATGTTAATATCAATGGTATTAGTAGGTACCGTTAAATATAAAAAGTAACCAGGATGATTTCCACGTTCTATCAACCCTTCAAAAGCAGCATTAATGGCATGGTGTAAGTAAGGGCTTTTGATGAACCGATCGTTTACAAAAAAGAATTGTTCTCCTCTTTTCTTTTTAGCATATGCGGGTTTTATAATAAATCCTTCTAAGCTTAAAACGTCTGTATCTTCGTGAATGGGCATTAAACGCTCGTTGGTTTTGTGTCCAAAAACAGCTACAATACGTTGTTTGGCATTGCTACTAGGGAGATTAAAAATTTCGGAATTGTTATGATTTAATACAAAATGAATATTATGATGCACCAAGGCCACACGTTGAAATTCGTCAATGATATGTCTGGTCTCTACAGCATCCGATTTTAGAAAATTTCTACGTGCAGGAATGTTAAAAAATAAATTTTTAACGGCTGTATTGGTTCCTACAGGAGTAGAAATAATTTCTTGATGTATAATTTTACTTCCTTCAATTTGTATGCAAGTACCCAATTCGCTAGTTGCCAATTTGGTTTTTAATTCTATTTGAGCAATGGCTGCAATAGAGGCCATCGCTTCTCCTCTAAAACCTTTGGTATTTAAGTTAAATAAATCTTCGGCTTCTTTAATTTTAGAGGTTGCATGTCTTTCAAAACACAAACGAGCATCGGTTTCAGACATTCCAGAGCCATCATCAATTACTTGAATTAATGTTTTTCCGGCATCTTTAAGTATCAGGTGTATATGTTGAGCTCCAGCATCAATAGCATTTTCTAAAAGTTCTTTAACTACAGATGCGGGTCTTTGTACTACTTCTCCTGCTGCTATCTGGTTTGCAACATGGTCTGGAAGGAGCTGAATAATGTCTGACATATATTAATTATCTTATCAAAATTGAAAAAAGCCCACGTGGAAAAAATAAGAATTACAATTATTTTAGCCAATCGTTTGTTAGCATTATGGTCTTGCACAGGATTAGACTTTGCTCGGGACCATTCATTTTTCAAGTTGTTTTTGGTGAGTGTTACTTCGTAATCACTATCGTTATTGTCTTTTTTCTCTTGTTTGTAGCGTTGTTCTAAAGCTTCCAAACGTTCTTTACGCTCATCGTAATAACGAGGTTTGTAGTCGAATACATAGTGCCCAGTAGGCTTGAATGGAGTTTTAAACATGGAGTAAAAGAAAAAACATTATTATCAAATTTACGAAAAATTTGATAATAATGTTTTAGGATGTGTATAAGAAATTATCGTTTGTTTAACGCAGCCATTTTAATAGCAGCAATCGCACATTCAATTCCTTTGTTTCCTAATTTTCCTCCAGATCTATCTATAGATTGTTGTTTGGTATTGTCCGTAAGTACACAAAATATAGTAGGTGTGTTGTACTGTATATTTAAATCTTTAATTCCTTGGGTAACTCCTTCGCAAACAAAATCAAAATGTTTGGTTTCTCCCTGAATTACGTTTCCAATAGCAATAATAGCATCTACGTTTTTGCTTTCTAACATTTTTTTACAACCGTAAATCAATTCAAAACTACCAGGTACTTTCCAGGTAATAATATCTTCTTGAGAAACTCCGTTGTCTATCAATGTATCAATAGCTCCTAGGGTTAAGTTTTCTGTAATTTCAGGATTCCATTCGGAGGTAACAATTCCAAATCTAAACCCTTTTACATTGGGTAAACTTTCTTTATCGTAAGCAGATAAATTGGTAGTAGCCATATTAGTTTGCGTATTTTGCTTGGTTAAGGTATAAGTCTATGTTTTTTGCTTGTGCAGAGGTAGCGTACTCTTTTTTTATACGAGCAAATAAGGTTTCTGCTTGGCTGTAGTCTTTGGTAGTTAAGGCTAATTTTCCAGCTTTTAACAAATAAACAGGGGCTACTGCTTTGTTGTTAGAAGTTTCAGAAGCTTCTGTAAAATAATCTAAAGCTTCTTCGGTATCGTTCTTAGCTAAATACGCATCTCCTAAACTACCATTAATTACGGTTTGCAAAACAGCATCTGTAGTAGATACGTTTTTTAAATACTCAATAGCCTTGTCGTATTCCTTTAAATTAATGTAAGAAATACCTGCGTAATAGTTTGCTAAGTTCCCAGCACGAGTTCCACTGTAATTATCAGCAATGTTTAACAAACCATAGTTTCCTTCTGCTCCGTTTAATGCGGTGTTAAAATCTTCTATATTTTCACTAGCACTTGCTTTTGTAAATTCTTTTTTAGCGTATACCAAAGCATCGGCAGCTTTCTTTTCTTTTGGGATTTCTATAAACTGCGTATAGCCCATGTATCCAAAAATTAAGGCAACGGCAACTCCTAAAGCAATTAATAAAGGTTTGCTGTTTTTTTCTATAAATTGTTCCGACTTGTTGGCAGTTTCTTCTAGAGTATTAAAAACTTCGGCTGTGGTACTTTCTTCAACAGTTTCTTCGTTATCAATAATAACAACTTCTTCCTCTTCAATTTCAATCGTTTTCTTGTAACCTCTTTTTTGGTATGTAGCCATGAGTGTATATTGTATTTTTTATAATTAATTTTTATCCAAGTTGGACAAAAATAGTTTTTTTAATCGAATATCAAAACAGAGGATTCGCTAAAAAAATGATAAATTGCGAATCCTTTTTTAAGAGATTCCCTATAAAAATGTATTTAAAAAAATTATCGTTAGTAAATTACAAGAATATTTCATCGGAATTGTTTGATTTTGATGCCAAAATCAACTGTTTTGTTGGAAATAATGGGGTAGGAAAAACCAATGTTTTAGATGCTATTTATTATTTGTCGTACACCAAAAGTTATTTTAACGCAGTGGCAACACAAAACATAAAACATGGTGAAGACTTTTTTATGGTAGAAGGTGATTATTTAATGGAAGAGGAGCGATTAGAAACCATTGTTTGTAGTCTTAAAAAGGGAACCAAAAAGGTAGTGAAACGAAATGGAAAAGCGTACGATAAGTTTTCAGATCATATAGGAAACTACCCTTTGGTGATTATTTCTCCATCCGATAGAGATTTGATTGTAGAAGGAAGCGAAACCAGACGTAAGTTTATGGATGGTGTTATTTCTCAACAAGATAGAACTTATTTACAACATTTAGTTAATTACAACAAAGTGTTAACGCAGAGAAATGCCTTGTTAAAGTATTTTGCAGCGAATAGAGTGTTTGATGCTTTAAACTTAAATGTGTATAACGAACAACTTGCAGAATTGAGCCTGTATATTTACAACAAACGAGTTTGGTTTTTACAAGAATTTGCTCCTATTTTTAATGCCTGTTATCAAGAAATAAGTAACTCTAAAGAAGCGGTTAAAATAACGTATAAAACGCAGTTGCACGAAAAACCTCTGTTAGATTTGTTTGAAGAAGTATTACAAAAAGATAAAATTTTACAGTATACTTCTGTAGGAATTCACAAAGACGATTTACAGTTTGAATTAAACGACTATCCGATTAAAAAGTTTGGTTCTCAAGGGCAGCAGAAATCGTATTTAATTGCTTTAAAATTGGCTCAGTTTGAATTTATGAAGCAATTAACGGGTAAAAAACCTATTTTATTGTTTGATGATATTTTTGATAAACTAGATGAGAACAGGGTTTCTCAGGTGATTAATTTGGTGAATAAAGATCATTTTGGGCAGATTTTTATTACAGATACACATAGCGATAGGACAGAAGCTGTTGTTAAAAAGACAGAACAACCCTATAAAATATTTCATTTATAATGGCTAAGAAAAAAATAGATCAACGTACCATAAGAAATAGTGAATCGAACCCGATTAGTGATTTGATGAAACATTTTATTAAAGCCAATAATTTAGAAAAAGGATTTCAGAAAATTTCTATAGAAGAAGAGTGGGTAAATTTAATGGGACCAGGAGTAAAGTCGTATACCGAAAAAATTACTTTAAAAGGAAATGTGTTAATGGTAAAAATATCTTCATCAGCCTTAAGAACAGAATTAAGCTACGGAAAAGAAAAAATACAAGCTATGATGAATGAGGCTTTAGGAGAAGAATTGATTCA
>CALHCC010000059.1 GCA_937930675.1 uncultured Flavobacteriaceae bacterium | reverse complement strand
CCTATGCTCCCCATAATAGCAAACTTAGAAGTTCCCAATTTTTGAATAGCGTACGATACTAAATACGAAGGTAAAACGGTACAAAAAAACGCCATCATCAACCCGTATTGATAAACTTCTCGTGAATAATTAAATACAGACATTCTATCTGTTAGCAAATAGTGTACGATTACAGAAATACAAGCAACTACCATGGCTAAAGACGTAAACCGTAAACTTCCGAATTTAGGAATTAACCAACCACTACCCACTAAATAAGAGGCATAGGTTAGAGCACTCATAAAAATTAAGCCTGCTCCCAACAACAAATGTTGATCGTTATTAATTTGTAATTCTGAAACAAACGTTACAACAACTCCTATATAGGTTATAAAAATAGCCCACACTTGTTGTTTGGTTATTTTATTTTTAAGAAAGATAAACCCTAACAACACTACCAATGTAGGATATACAAACAAAATAATACGCTCTAAACTGGCAGACAAAAATTGCAATCCATAAAAATCAAAAAAACTAGCAATGTAATAACCTAACACTCCCAATAGCAATAACCATACATACTCTTCTCTAGTAACTTTTAATACTTTTCTATCGCTTCTAAACAACAACATCCCTACATAAAAAGGCAACGAAAACACCATTCTTAATAATAGGATATGAATGGTAGGCACTTCTAAAGCATAAACTAGTTTTACCAAAATGGCTTTTGATGAGAATAAAAAAATAGCCAGCAATGCAGTTACAATGCCAAGTCTGTGAGAAACATTTTTTTTCATTCTATAAAACAAAGTTTACGTATCTTTTAAAAACCTACAAAGCCAAAGTAAATCACTTTGGCTTTGTAGGTTTTTAAAGATGTAACGATACTAATTATACATTAAATCTAAAATTCATCATATCTCCATCAGCAACTACATATTCTTTACCTTCTACAGATAATTTTCCTGCTTCTTTTACTTTGGCTTCACTACCTAAAGCAACGTAATCATCGTACTTAATTACTTCTGCTCTAATAAATCCTTTTTCAAAATCCGTGTGAATCACTCCTGCAGCTTGTGGTGCCGTATCTCCAATATTAATCGTCCAAGCTCTTACTTCTTTTACACCTGCTGTAAAATATGTTTGCAAATTTAACAACTTGTATGCAGAACGAATTAATTTAGCTGCTCCAGGTTCTTCTAAACCTGCATCCGCTAAAAACTCCTGACGTTCTTCGTAATCTTCTAACTCATTAATATCTGCTTCTGTTCCTACTGCTAATACCAACACTTGTGCATCTTCGTGAGCAACAGCTTCTTTTACTTTTTCTACAAAATCGTTTCCAGAAACCGCAGCTTCTTCATCTACATTACACACATACAATACTGGCTTAATAGTAATAAACTGTAAAGGTTTTACAAATTCTATTTCCTTCTCAGAAAATTCAAGAGAACGCACAGATTTTCCCGCCTCTAAAGTATTTTTAACAGTATCTAAAACCTCAAATTCTGCTTGTGCCTCTTTATCTCCAGTTCTTGCAGCTTTTTTAACACGCTCTAAACGCTTTTCAACCGTTTCTAAATCTTTTAACTGTAACTCTATATCAATGGTTTCTTTATCTCTAATAGGATCTACAGAACCATCAACATGCACAATATTATCATCTTCAAAACAACGTAACACATGTAAAATTGCATCGGTTTCACGAATGTTAGCTAAAAATTGATTTCCCAATCCTTCTCCTTTACTTGCTCCTTTTACCAATCCAGCAATATCTACAATTTCTACAGTTGCAGGAACTACTTTTTCAGGATTTACCAATTCTTCTAACTTTTCTAGTCTTGGATCTGGAACATTTACCACACCAATATTAGGTTCTATGGTACAAAATGGAAAGTTTGCACTTTGTGCTTTTGCATTAGACAAACAATTAAATAAAGTTGATTTCCCTACATTTGGCAATCCTACAATACCTGCTTTCATGAATTCTTGTTTTTTGAAGTGCCAAAGATACAAATATCCATCATTAATTATGAATGGTACTTCGTTAATTGTACATCGTCTTTTATGAATGATTAATTGATTATTTTAGAGCTATCTTAAAACTGATGTTATGAATTTAACCATGAGCATACCCGCTTTGCTATTCCCCGCCATTTCTTTAACCATGCTTGCTTACAATGCACGATATTTGGCAATTGCAGCTTTAATTCGGCACTTACACAAAGAATATCAAACTTCTCATGAAAAAAACATCAGCATTCAAATTAAAATTTTAAGCAGAAGATTAAATTTAATTAGAACCATGCAAGGGGCTGCTATTCTTAGTTTTTTAGGCAGTGTATTTACCATGTTTATGCTTTTTCTAGAACTAAATTTTATTGCAAATACGGTGTTTATTGTATCTCTTTCTTGTCTGATGCTCTCTTTAATTTTATTGTTTGCAGAGATTCAAATTTCTACCAAAGCCTTACATATACAACTAAAAGATATGGAAATGTAAACTAATGAAACAATAACATCAAACTGTTTTAGCCAGCTCTTTAAAAGCTGATTCAATTATTCTATATTTGCTCCATCATTTTTTTGAAAATAACGATTTATGAATACTATAGAGAATTTTAAAGCATATGTAGCCAAAGTTGAAGCTACTGAAGGATATACAAAACCTTTAGCGTTTGGATTAGGAATCCGTCGTTCTAAAGGAGATAAAGTTTTAGATGTTAACTTTCCATCTATTAACTGGAATACTGCTTTTGGAACTGCTGCCTTATTACAAGATGTAGTAGATTTTAAAGGAGGAGAAAACGGATTTGTAACAGTTTCTAAAAATCAATTACAAAAAGCGTTTGACAACTTTGCGGCTTTTCATGGAGAAATAGAAAAACACCCTAATATTGTTTTAATTCAACAATTATTAGAAAACATTGCAACTCCAACAAACACATACCAAGAGGTAGATGTAGTTGCTTATTTTTTATTTGATAAAGACCAAGCCGTTGCAGATGCTGTAGAAGGATATTTTAAATTACAGTGTTTATCTCAATTACATGTATTACCTCATGGGTTGTCTTTAGAAGGAGTATTCGGAAAATTAAACAATATTGCTTGGACCAACCACGGACCTATTTTACCAGAAGATGTAGCTGGAGAACGAATTAAAGCGACTTTTAAAGGAGAAAACATTATTGTTTCTCATGTAGACAAATTCCCTTACATGGTAAACTACCACGTACCAAATGGAGTGCGTATTGCTAGCGGATCTCAAGTTCGTTTAGGAGCTCACTGTGCTGTAGGTACTACCGTAATGCCGGCTGGATATATTAACTTTAATGCGGGAACCAAAGGAAACGCAATGATAGAAGGTAGAGTTTCTGCTGGAGTTGTCGTAGGTAACGATTCTGACTTAGGTGGAGGAGTTTCTATTATGGGAACGTTATCTGGTGGTAACAAAAACGTAATTTCTATTGGGGATAAATGTTTATTAGGAGCGAATTCTGGTACAGGTATTTCTTTAGGATTTGGATGTACCATTGCTGCGGGAGTTTATGTAACTGCTGCTGCTAAAGTTTGGTTGTACGATGCGAACAAACAACCTATAAACATTAACGGAAACGTAGTTGCAGAAGGCGAAAACATTGTAAAAGGTGCAGAATTAAACGGTAAAGACAAATTATTATTTTTATTAGATTCTACAAACGGACACTTAACTTGTAGACCTAATCCAAAAACCATTGAGTTAAACGAAGCTTTACATGTAAAGAACTAAACACTCGTTCTTAAAACATATCAAAAAAACCATCTATTCTTTTAAGAGTAGATGGTTTTTCTTTTCTGTATTTTTGCACAAAATTTTATCCATGCCCATCACGCTTTTATCATCACCATTACAAGGATTTACAGATTTTAGGTTTCGTAATGCGTTTCACAAATATTTTGGAGGTATTGATACCTTTTATGCTCCGTACATTAAAATGAATGGTAAATTGGTGATTAAAAACAACTACAAAAGAGATTTAAATCCAGAACACAATCACGTACCTCAGTTAATTCCACAGGTGATGACCAACAACGCGGATGAGTTTTTATTTGCCGTAAACTACATTAAATCTCTTGGTTATGATGAGTTAAACTGGAATTTAGGATGTCCCTACCCTATGGTAACCAAACAAGGTATGGGATCTGGAATGATATGCAATCCTCAAAAAATAGACGAAGTATTACACAAAGCTCATAACGAAAGCGACGTGACTATTTCTATGAAAATGAGAATGGGTTACGAAAAACCTACTGAAATTTTAGATGCTTTTCCTATACTAGAAAAATATCCTTTAAAAAACATAGCCATTCATGCTCGCATTGGTAAACAGTTGTACAAAGGGAGAACAGATTTAGATGCCTTTCAAAAATGCGTAGAACAAAGCCCTCATAAACTATACTATAATGGAGACATTACCAGTGTAAGTGCTTTTAAAAAATTGCAAGATCGTTTTCCTACCATAGATCATTGGATGATAGGTAGAGGACTCATCGCTGATCCTTTTTTGCCTAGTATGATTAAAAACAATACCACTGAATATCCTGAAAACAGATGGCAAATTTTTAAAGAATTTCACGATACCCTCTATCAACAATACGACGAAGCTTTGTCTGGTCCCACTCCTATTAAAATGAAAATGTTAGGCTTTTGGGAATATTTTGCTCAATCTTTTGACAATCCTCAAAAAACATACAAAGCCATCAAAAAAGCCGGAAATCAATTTAAATACAAGAACGCTGTCAACGAGATTTTTGCGAAACAAACAACATAAACACTTATTAATGAGTATAAATTGCAGTTTATAATAAAATGTATATATTTGTACTGTAACATAAAAAATTACAATAAAGATTTTGGTTAAAAGTAAATTTTCTATATCGCTACATATCATGACTTTGCTTGCCTATGCTACAGGAGAATGGCATTCGTCATCTAAAATAGCAGGAAGTCTTAACATAAACCCTGTTTTAGTAAGAAAAGAACTAAAAGCTTTAAAAGCTCATGGTTTAACAGATAGTAAAGAAGGAAAAAACGGAGGTGTTATGTTAGCCAAAGCAGCAAGTAAAATAACATTAGCAGATATTTTTGAAGCTGTAAAAGGAAGCGATCATCTACTCAATCTTTCTAGTAACATACCTAATGTAAGCTGTGCTATTGGAGGACAAATTAACGAAAAATTAATGCTGATGTTTGATGATATTGACAACGCCATTGTAGAAACCCTAAAAAATCAAACGTTAGAAGAATTTAAGAATCAATTTTAGTTTTTTTTAACCAAAACTGTAATAAAAAAAATTACTTAAAATAAAAATTAATCCAAAATGAAAGTATTTGTAACAGGAGCTACTGGATTCCAAGGAGGAAACATAGCTGCAACATTAATAAACGAAAGCCATCAGGTAACTACGCTTAAAAGAGACGTAAACAATGGTGCACCCACAGCCAAAGAAATTAATGTAATACCAGGAGGTTTAGAAAATAAAGAAGCCCTTGCAAAAGCACTAAAAGATACACAAGCTGCCGTGTACTCTTTTCCTTTAATTTTTGATATAGAGCTTGCCAAAACCTATACGAAAAATTTTATAGAAGCTGCAGAACAAGAAAATGTACCTTTAATTATTTTTAACACTACCTTCCATTTAGCGAAAGAAGAAACGGGGCTTTTAGCCTTAGATATAAAGGTAGCCATCAAAAATTTATTCGACAGTTCTAAGCTAAACGTTATTACACTTGCTCCAGATATTTATTTAGATAATATTGCAGCTCCGTGGTCTGTTCCTATAATTTTAGAACATAAAATTGTACCTTATCCATTAGCTGCAGATCAAAAAAATCCTTGGATTAGTCATTCCGATTTAGGTAAATATGTAGCCAAAGCCATTTTAAAACCTGAATTAGCAGGACAAACCTTACCTATTGGAGGTAACCTTATTTCAGGAAACGAAATTGCAACGGCTATTGCTTCTCAAATAAATACAGAACTAAACTTTGTATCGGTTCCTGTAGATAAATTTGAAGAACAATTAGCTCCTGGATTTGGAGCCTTAGCTGCCAAAGAAATTTCTAATTTGTATCGATTTATAGAAAACAATCATAGTACATTTACAAATAAAGATTTTGAAAAAACCAACAAATTATTAGGAGTAACACCACAATCCGTTAACGAATGGGCAGCCTCTATTCATTGGAGTTTGTAAAAGAATCATAAACTTAACACACACGATCCTTTTCCTTTTTACAGAAATAACAATTCTAAAATCATCTAATTATGGACAAAATGCACTTTCACGAAGGAGAATTAGAAATTCAAAAAAAGTACAACATTACACACGATCCTGCAATTGCAGAGCGTTTGTTAAAAGACCATATTGTAGATAGATTGATTCCTTTTATTGAACATCAATCCACCGTTATTATAAGTAGCACGGATGACAAAGGAAACGTTTGGGCTTCTATGCTTTTAGGTGATGAAGGATTTGTGCGTGTAAAAACACCTCAGCAAATTGAGGTATATCTATCTCAATTAAAAAGCACTCCCAAGGATGTTCTTTTTAAGAACCTGAGTAATAACACCAACATCGGTGTTTTGTTTATCAATACAGCAACCAGATCTAGATATCGTGTAAACGGAAGTGCAACGTTAAACAAAGACACTTTAGAAATTACCATTGCAGAAGCCTATCCTAATTGTCCAAAATACATTCAACAAAGAATTCCTATTTTATCTAATCAAGATGTTGAAATTGGAACTAAAGAAATAAAAGGAACCTCTTTAAATGATGCACACAAGACGTTTATTAAAAATTCTGATACTTTTTTTCTAGGTAGCATTAATAAACACGGAGATATGGATGCTTCTCATCGTGGAGGTGGCATAGGGTTTATCGAAATTTTAGAAGATGGTACCTTAAAAATCCCTGATTACATCGGAAATAATCTATTTAACACCCTTGGTAATTTATTACAAGTACCTAAAGCTGGTTTGTTATTTATCGATTTTGAAAAAGGACATTCCCTACAACTTTCTGGAGAAACTGAACTTATTTTTGATCAGCATCAAAATACAGATGTACAAAAAACAATGGGTACAGGACGTTACTGGTTTTTTAAAACAAAACACTGGATAGAAACAGAGTTTCATAATAAGATAGACTGGAAACTGGTTAGCTTTTCTCCTTTTAATCCCGAAATAAAATAATTTAAAAACATCTAAATAATGAATCAAAATTTAGTAGACCAAGTAAGAAATGCTTTAGACCAATGGTTGCAAGCGTTTAATAATAATGATATAGAGGCATTGATGAGCCTTTACGACCCCGAGATTGTATATGCCAATAGTGCCAAACCTATAGAAATAGGAATACCTACCGTAAAACAAGGCTTTATTAATAGTTTTGCCATACAACCCAAAGTGTTGTTTAAAGAAGAACAAGCCATTGCTGTAAATGGTTTAGGATACGTAACAGGTCAGTTTAAAGTAACAGGTACGCACCCAGAAGATGGTAGCGAAGTTGGAGAGACAGGCCGTGTTGTCGTTATTTTTAGACAAAATGAATCGGGAGATTGGAAACTGGTATTTGACATGGACAATCGTCCGCCAGATGTAAACATTTAAGCAACTAAATATGGATATAAAAGAAGAAATTAGAACAGCTTTAAACCAATGGTTAACTGCGTTCAATAGTAATAATATAGATACTGTTATTGATTTATACGACCCTGAAATTGTATTTGCAAATCAATCCAACCCTATTGCTATAGGAATTCCTGCGGTAAAAGAAGGACTTATCAAAAGTTTTGCGGTAAAACCCAAACTATCTTTTACAGAAGAACAACTTATTGCTGTAGACGGATTAGGCTATGCTGCTGGGCAATACAAAATGACAGGAACACACCCTGGAGATGGAAGTACCATTACAGGAAAAGGACGTGTGGTAGCCATTTTTAGAAAAAACGAAGCTGGAAATTGGAAACTAGTATTTGATATGGACAATTGTCCGCCAGATGTAACTTTATAAATAAAAACAAATGAGTATAAAAAAAGCAATGCGACCAAGAGATGTCGCGAATTTAATTAGTGAGTGTATTACAGAAGGAAATATGGAAAATATTTTAGATTTCTTCCACCCAGACTATAAAATGTCTTTTCCACCAAACGAACCTTTAAAATCTGGTTTAGATGTTATTAAAAACAGTTTTCAACCTTTTATAGATTCTAAAGCCAAATTAATTAGTACAGTAACTGGAGAGTTAATAAATGATGGTATTGCCGTGTTACAAGCCAATTGGAGTATTGTAGACACACAGGGAAACACAATGGGAGAAGGATCTTCTACAGAAGTTTTAAAACAAAGACCCGATGGTTCTTGGCAATATTTTATAGATTGTCCACTAGGCTTACCTTTGGACTAGGTATCCCTATTCATTCTTATAAAAAAGTAGTTCAATTTAATATTTTGAACTACTTTTTTTCACTTACTCATTTGTAGTACACTTAAAACATAAAGATGCTATAACTACTCTAGTATTATTGTTTGTTTTATGTACTTCTAACATTTATTTTAATAAAGCGTACAACTAATTATTCTTCTGATTGTAACAAAATGGATATTACGATGAACCATCAATTGTTTGCTTATGTTTTAGCTCCATTTTTTGTTATGTAAAAATACGATCAAGAAATAGGGTAAGTAATACAATTGTTTTATTTTTTTATAGCAGTACTCTATTTAAACAGAATACTGTTTTTAGCTAACAAGTACATCCTTGTAAATATTACAAAGCTATACTGTAAAAACGTTTACTTTTGTGGTATGGTAAAAGAGATTCAACTTAGAGTAAAACTGCAAGAAGAAACGAAAGCAGGTATTTTAGAAATCAAAGCAGCTCAATGGCTAAGCATTTCTAGAAAAGACATCACCTCTGTAAAGGTACTACGTAAATCTATCGATGCTCGTAAATCACAAATTTACTTTAATTACAAAGTTGCTGTGTATATTAAAGAAGCAGCTCCAGAGCAATCAGAATATCAATTTAACTACCAAGATGTTTCTAATAAATCTGAAATACATATTGTAGGTTTTGGTCCTGCAGGAATGTATGCTGCCCTACGTTGTATTGAATTAGGATACAAACCCGTGGTATTAGAACGTGGTAAAAATGTACAAGACAGACGTAGAGATTTACGTCAAATAAATCAATTTCACAATGTAAATGAAGACTCTAACTATTGTTTTGGAGAAGGCGGTGCTGGTACGTATTCTGATGGAAAATTATACACACGTAGCTTAAAACGTGGAGATGTACGTAGAATTTTTGAAAACTTGGTTTATCATGGAGCCACGGAACAAATTTTAATTGATGCACATCCACATATTGGAACCAATAAACTTCCTAAAATTATTGCTCATATTCGTGAAAATATTATTAAATACGGTGGAGAAGTACATTTTGAGAGTAGAGTTGTAGACATTATTACCAAAAACAGCAAACTACAAGCCATACAATTACAAGATGGTAGAGAAATGAGCACCAGAGCTTTAATTCTAGCCACGGGTCATTCCGCTAGAGATATTTATGAATTGTTAGACAAAAAAGAAATTGCTTTACAAGCAAAGTCTTTTGCTATGGGAGTTCGTGTAGAACATCCTCAAGAAATTATTGATGGCATTCAATACCATTGTGAAGGAAAAAGACACGAATTACTACCTGCTGCCGCCTATGGTTGGGTAGAACAGGTGAGAGAACGCGGAGTATACTCCTTTTGTATGTGTCCTGGTGGGTTTATAGTTCCTGCTGCTACTGCCAATGGAGAGGTTGTAGTTAACGGAATGTCTCCGTCTAAACGAAACAATGTATTTGCCAATTCTGGAATTGTGGTAGAAATTAACGCTCAAAAAGATTTACAAAAATACGAACAGTATGGAGCTTTAAAAGGATTGCAATATCAAAAAGATTTAGAACGCCTGTCTTTTACTGCCGGTGGTAGAACTCAAACAGCACCTGCTCAAAGATTAACCGATTTTATTGATGGTAAATTATCACCTGAATTGAATCCTACCTCATATCAACCCGGATTAAAATCGTCTCCACTACATTCGTTACTTCCCAAAGCTATTGGAGGAAGGCTACGTAAAGGTTTTGCCCAAATAGGAGCAAAAATGCACGGCTACAACACCAATGAAGCCAATATAGTGGGAGTTGAATCTAGAACTTCATCTCCTGTAAACATTCCACGAAAAGACAATTTGGAACATCCAGAAATAGAAGGGTTGTTCCCGTGTGGAGAAGGTGGTGGTTATGCTGGTGGAATTATTTCTGCGGCTATGGATGGAGAACGTTGTGCAGAAGCTGCTATAGAAAATTTAAAAAACTAACCTTATCTTAAAAAAAATGTCTACCCAACACAAAAATCAAGCAAGCATATTATCTAAATTAGGTATCGAGCAACTAAACCCAATGCAGCAAGCTGCTACAAAAGGAATTGGTTCTGGAGAACACATTATACTACTCTCTCCTACCGGAACAGGTAAAACATTAGCATTTTTACTTCCATTACTAGATAAATTGAATAACAATATTTCTGGGGTCCAAGCTATTATTATTACACCTTCTAGAGAATTGGCGATACAAATAGAACAAGTTTTTAGAGAAATGGGAACAGGCTACAAAGCAAATTGTGTGTATGGAGGTAGACCGATGTCTAAAGACAAAATAGAATTGGCTCACACACCTAGTGTATTAATTGGAACTCCTGGTAGAATTGCAGACCATTTGCGTAAAAATTCTTTTGAAACAGATCATATCAATACGCTTATTTTAGATGAGTTTGACAAATCTTTAGAGGTGGGTTTTGAAGATGAAATGAGTGAAATTGTTAGACTTTTACCTGCTGTACAACAAAAAATATTAACCTCTGCCACTCAAGAAATTGATTTACCTGAATTTATAAGTATTACAAATCCTACTGAAATTAACTTTTTGAGTAAGAAAAAATCTCAACTGGTGATTAAAAAGGTCTTATCTCCAGAAAAAGACAAGTTAAAAACATTGGTAGACACGCTTTGTCATATCGGAAACAAATCAGGGATCATCTTCTGTAATTTTAAAGATAGTATTGCTAGAGTAAGTGATTATTTAGCCGACCATGAAATTAGTCATGGTTGTTTTTATGGAGGTTTAGAACAAAAAGATAGAGAACGTGCTTTAATTAAATTTAGAAACGGTACGCACAAAATATTAATTGCAACAGATTTGGCCGCTCGTGGTATTGATGTCCCTGAAATTGATTTTTTAATCCATTATCAACTTCCATTAAAAGTAGAAGAGTTTACGCATAGAAATGGTAGAACCGCTAGAATGCATAAAGAAGGAACTGCCTATATAATTCAATGGAAAAAAGAAACCTTACCCGATTTTATTACTACAGATACCGTTGAACATCTAACAAACAATACCTTTCCAGAACCTTCTCCTTGGAAGACTCTTTTTATTTCTGGAGGTAGAAAAGATAAAATTTCTAAAGGAGACATTGTTGGTTTGTTTATAAAAAAAGGAAATTTAAAAGGTGAACAAGTAGGTGTTATAGAACTCAAGCAAGATTGTGCTTTTGTTTCTGTAAAGGTAAACAATACAACTCCTGTACTTAAACTCATCAACAATCAACGTTTAAAGAAAAAGAAAGTTAGAATTATAGAATTGTAAGTTAACATGAAAAAAGAGAATGGGCTACTCATCTTAATGATTGTAAGCATGTGTATTTGGGGTACAAGCTGGTCTTGTGCCAAAATACTCGGTCAGTATACCAGTGCTGTTAATCTAAGTTTTTTACGATTTATTTTGGTACCATTAACTCTACTTCCTATTACGTTTATCACCAAACAGAAAAGAAGTATTCATAAAAAAGGATGGTTTCATATTTTGGGAGCTTCCGTATTTATTTTGCTATACACTTTGTTCTTTTTTAAAGGAGTTCATCATGGTTTTGCAGGTGCTGGTGGTGTACTTGTTACCACTATTAACCCTATTATTGCCTATCTTATAGGTTTATTCATCAGTAAAATATTACCTAAAAAACAAGAATATATTGGTTTGGCACTAGGATTTATTGCTGGACTCATCCTTTTAAAAATTTGGGACAACACACAAGCTATTTTTGATACTGGAAACATCTATTTTTTATTAGCTGCATTGGTTTGGGCATGCATGAGTAAAATTAGCTCTCATGCTAATAAATTTGGAAACGCCATTGGCTTTAGTTTATGGGTACATATTACCACTGCCTTAGGTCTCTCTTTTTTTGTTGATTTTAATGAATTACTCATCGTACTAAAAACGGCCGATGGTGTATTCTGGCTCAACATATTGTATTTCGGAATTGTAAACTCCGCACTCGCTACTACGTTATTTTTATATGTAACCGCTAAAATAGGTGCAGAAAAAGCAAGTACGTATATTTTTATTGTACCGAGTACTGCCGTACTAACTTCTTGGCTACTGTTAGATGAATCTATTTTATGGAATACGATACTAGGAGGGATTTTGGGTATTGTTGCCGTATTTATTATCAACGGAACGTTAACGCTAAATGGCATAAAAAAAGCTTAAATGTTTGTGCATTTAAGCTTTTTTAGAAATCTATAAAATCCTATTTCCTATATTTTGCTCTTCCTAATTTAGAAGCTGCATTTCTTTTACTTTGCACCCACTTAGGTGTTTCTCCTGGTTTCTTTTTTTTACTAGCCCCTGGTTTTCTGTTTGCTTTAGGAGAGGTTGTTTTAGAAGGGCCTTTTTTTAATTCCTTTAGTTCCTGAGCAGTAGGAGCTTTAAAATCATATCCTTCTAAATTTTGCATAGGCAATTTTAGCTTCAATAATTTTTCAATATCCAATGCATATTTTAATTCTTCTCCGCTTACTAAAGAAATAGCTTCTCCACTTGCTCCTGCTCTACCTGTACGTCCAATCCTATGTACATAATCTTCTGGTACGTTAGGTAACTCATAATTAATTACATGAGGTAGTAATGGAATATCCAAACCTCTTGCAGCAATATCTGTAGCCACTAAAACACGAATGCTATTTTTCTTAAAACCTTCTAAAGCTTTAGTTCTTGCGGTTTGACTTTTATTTCCATGAATGGCCGCAGAAGAAACTCCTGCTTTGTACAACTTTTCAGACAACCTATTCGCTCCATGTTTGGTACGCGTAAAAATCAACACCTGATTCCAGTTTCCTTTTTTTACCATTTCTATCACCGCCTGTGCTTTGTCTGCTTTATTTACATTGTAAAATGTTTGCTTTACTTTTTCTGCAGTGGTATTTTGTGGTGCTGTTTCTACCGCTACAGGAGCATTCATAAATGTATTAGCCAATGCTTTTATATCTGATGAAAAGGTGGCAGAAAACAATAAATTTTGTCGTTCTTCTGGCATTAAAGCCAAGATTTTTTTGATATCTCTTAAAAAACCCATGTCTAGCATTCTATCAGCCTCATCTAAAACAAATGTTTCTATTTTAGACAAAGACAATGCTTGTTGATTGATTAAATCTAACAATCTCCCTGGAGTGGCTACCAATACATCTACCCCTCTTCTAATAGTTGTTATTTGTGGTTTGGGTTTTACACCTCCAAAAATAACTGCCGATTTAATATCTATAAATTCGCTATAAGCTCTTACATTGTCATACACCTGAGCAGCCAGTTCTCTTGTAGGAGTTAAAATTAACGCTCTAACAGGTCTTCGTTTCCACTTATTTTGTGTGGATAAAGAATGTAATATAGGCAAGGTAAACCCTGCCGTTTTACCAGTTCCTGTTTGTGCAGATGCCAATACATCGTTTCCTTGCAAAACCAATGGAATTGCTTTTTCTTGTATGGGAGATGGTTTTGTATAGCCTTTTTGGGCAATGGCTTTTAAAATAGCCTCGGATAATCCTAAAGAATCAAATGTCATATATAAATTTATAAAAATGAACCCTTTGTGTATTTTGATGTTTTATTGAAAAAATATCCTTTCGAGTTGTTTTCAACAGAAAACAGCATTAAGAATCACTTTTAAATGACTAAAATTTAGTTCTCAATACAAAGCTCTTTCAGGGTTTCGTTTGACTTAACAAATTTTAGTTAAAATGCACAATGGACAAGAATTAGCAAAAGCTAATTCCGTAGCGATGCCAAAGGTACGATTAAATAAACGATAATAATCTATTGAACTATTTATGTTTGATTTTGAGACGAATACCCATCAAAACAACACATCGCACTCTACACCATTAAAAAATTCGTAGTTAATGATACGTCTGTTTTTTGTTATATCGTTTATTTGTTGAAACGACTTGTCTGTTAAACAAATAAACTTTTAAAAATATGCGAAATCATCTATTAAAAGATATCACTTCTATTTTAAAGCTTTAAACCACTTAATTAAACTATTTTAGTACGCACATGAATGTACTCGAAACACATATTGCTCCCCCGTTACAAAATCCTATACGATTGTCTGATTATGCCGTTGGCATTTTTAACACCATCCCTAGCAAAGCAGGCATTAAAAAAGCATTAAAAAAAGGATTGATATTGGTAAATCATCAAAGAGGATTGTCTGGTTTGTATATTCATGGAAACGAAACCATTACTCTATTACAAGATACTACACTATTAAAAAAGAACATCGATCTTAATTTAGAGGTACTTTGGGAAGATGATTATTTAGCCATTATACACAAACCTGCTGGTATTTTGGTAAGTGGAAACAAAGCTAAAACCATTGCAAATGCATTAGCCTATAACTTAAAAAAAAGTACGTGTACGGATGCTGTTTCTCCAAAGCCAATCCATCGTTTAGATTTTCCTACAAGTGGTTTGCTATTAATTGGAAAAACAGCAACAAGTATTCAAACCCTAGGAACACTTTTTCAACAAAAATCCATTCAAAAAACATACGTAGCCATCACTACAGGTGTTATGAATACTTCGGGAACAATTCAACACGCTATCGATGAAAAAGAAAGCATATCTAGTTATCAAAAACTAGCTTCTGTACCTTCCGAAAAATTTGAATTTCTAAACCTTGTAGAATTATCTCCTCATACCGGAAGAAGACATCAGTTAAGAATTCATTGTGCATATATTGGAAATTCTATTTTAGGAGACACCGAATATGGAAAACAAGAAAACACCCTAAAAGGAAAAGGACTCTATTTACATGCAAAAAAACTAGCATTTGTACACCCTTTTACACAGGCTAAAATTATAGTCACCAAAGAGCTTCCTAAAAAGTTTAATAGAATATTTAATTCCAAAACAAATTAATGAATCCCTTAATCCGTGAAAAAATAGTACTTGTTTGTACTGATAAAATAAAAGCAAAAGGAGAGAATGTTGGACTCTCTTTTTATGCGTTTTTTAAAAATAAGAACGACAATCCTGAATTGTTAATGGAAGTTGCTACTTGGTGGATTTTAACGCATCGCCTTCATCATTTTGAGAAAGCCGTTAAAATAAAAGAAATGATTCAACAAAATCTATAAAACACAAAATCCAACCTTAAGGCTGGATTTTTATGTAAAATAAACTTACTAATTGTCTTGTAAAAAAGGGCAAGCAAACTACATCACACCGCTACAACCAAGTACCCTTGCTGCGTTCCCACCCTGGGGGATTCCGAGGGAGCTAGTTGTGTAGGACTTGCCCGATGGCAAATTTACAACCTTATTGCAATTCTCACAACAATTATCTCATCATTTTTTAACATTCAATTCATCTTATTCAAACAGTACACTTTAGGATAATAAATAACTATATTTGCCCTTAATTTTAATGGCAAACCTTTTTAAATGAATTCATTTTTTAATACCAAACCTATTTTAAAATTCGGAATTATCTCTGGACTCTTATTAGTCATCAACGAGCTAATTTTATACTACGCTACCAACACCAATCCTTTTATTGGAGAAAGAACTTCTTTGTTTTCTTTAATTGGTTTGTTAATTCCTGCGGTTGTAGTAGTGTTTGCTATTTTATTTTTAAAGAAAAATGCTCCTATAGAAAGTTTTGGTCAAATTGTAAAGCCAGGGTTAATCATTGGTTTTGTAACCGCTTTAATTTTTATTGCTTATACTCTATTGTTTATTTACAACATAGAACCTGATACGTTAACTAAGTTTGATGAAATTAACAAACAACGATTAATAACAAGCGGACAACTTACCAACGAAAAAGACATTAACGATGCTGTGCAGTTAACCAGAAACGCATTTATTCCTGGAACCATCCTTTTTAACATTGCTATTAATTTATTTATTGGTTTTTTAACAGCCGTTATAACCGCTATATTTGTTCGTAACAAGTAATACTTATGCAAATTTCTATTGTCATTCCTCTATTAAACGAAGCAGATTCTCTACCAGAATTGCATCGATGGATTGTTTCTGTGATGGAAAAACATCAATACAGCTACGAGCTTATTTTTGTTGATGATGGTAGTACGGATACTTCTTGGAAAGTTATAGAAACTTTAAAACAAAACAATCCCAACGTAAAAGCAATTCAATTTTTAAAAAACTTTGGAAAATCGCAAGGATTAAATGCAGGTTTTAAAAAAGCAACAGGAGAAGTGGTAATTACCATGGATGCAGACTTGCAAGACAGTCCAGAAGAAATTCCTGCCCTTTATCATATGATTGTAAAAGATAAATACGATTTGGTAAGCGGATGGAAAAAAAAGAGATACGATTCTAAAATTCGAAAAAACATCCCTTCCAAACTCTTTAATTGGGCAGCCAGAAAAACATCGGGCATTGCATTAAACGATTTTAATTGTGGTTTAAAAGCCTATAAAAAAGTCGTGATTAAAAACATAGATGTCACTGGAGAAATGCATCGTTACATTCCTATTTTAGCCAAAAACGTAGGATTCACTAACATCGGTGAGAAAGAAGTCATTCATCAAGCCAGAAAATACGGAGAAACCAAATTTGGGATCGAACGATTTACCAACGGTTTTTTAGATTTAATCACCCTATGGTTTTTATCTAAATTTGGAAAAAGACCTATGCACTTATTTGGTTTTATAGGTACATTCATGTTTTTTATTGGATTTTTCTCTGCGGCTTACATCGGTATTCATAAACTCTTAATGGTATTTTACTATCATCAAAAAGCAAACTTAATCACCAGCAATCCGTTATTTTACATTGCACTCATCACCATGCTACTAGGCACACAGTTGTTTATCGCTGGTTTTATTGGTGAAATGATTTTAAAAAACAAAAAAGAAAGCAGTTTGTATACTATTGAAAAAGAACTTTAAGTTACATTCAATATATTTACACCGCCAAAAAACTAATTTAATTATACACATTCATGGTAACTCCTGAAATTATAGAAGCATCCAAACAATGGCTTAGCCCTGTTTTTGACGACGCTACTCAAAAAGAAATTCAAGATTTAATAGACAATAACCCAGAAGAATTAACAGACCGTTTCTATAAAAACATGGAATTTGGTACTGGAGGTATGCGTGGTGTTATGGGTGCGGGTACCAACAGAATTAACAAATACACTTTAGGTAAAGCTACACAAGGTCTATCTAACTTTTTAATAAAAAACAACACTAACAAAGCGTTAAAAGCTGTAATTGCTTTTGACTGTAGAAATAATAGTAAAGAATTTGCTAAAGTTGTTGCAGATGTATTTACAGCCAATGGTATTCAAGTATTTTTATTTGACGATTTAAGAACCACTCCAGAATTATCTTTTGCGGTTCGCCATTTAGGATGTGATGCAGGGATTGTATTAACAGCCTCTCACAACCCTCCAGAATACAACGGATACAAAGTATACGGTGCTGATGGATGCCAAGTTACTCCACCTAACGATGGATTGATTATTAACGAAGTAAATCAGGTTTCTTTCAATCAGATTAAATTTAATGCGAATGATGATTTACTAACTTATATTGGAAAAGAAGTAGACGAAGCTTTTAACGAAGTTTCTGTAAAATACGGAACCTTTGGAAACGTAAACAGAGGAAATGTAAAAGTTGTATTTACAGCTTTACACGGAACCTCTATTATGTCTGTTCCTCAGGTATTAGAAAAAGCTGGTTTTAGCGATGTGCATTTGGTAGAAGAGCAATCTAAACCTAACGGAAACTTTCCTACCGTAGTGTCTCCAAACCCAGAAGAGCCAGAAGCATTAAAAATGGCTACCGATTTGGCCAACAACATTAATGCAGATATTTTGATGGGATGTGACCCTGATAGTGATCGATTAGGAATTGCTGTTAGAGATTTAGAAGGAAATATGAAGTTGTTAAATGGAAATCAAACCATGATTTTAATGACTGATTTCTTAATCAATCAAATGAAAGAAGCAGGAACGTTAAACAATGCGTTTACTGCAACCACTATTGTTTCTTCTGAAATGGTAAAAGTATTAGCGGATTACTATGGAATAGAAACCGTAATTACCTTAACCGGATTTAAATGGATTGGTAAAGCCATTGCAGACCACCCTAACAAAACATTTGTAGGTGGTGGAGAAGAAAGCTTTGGATACATGATTAGCGATTTTGTTCGTGACAAAGATGCTGTTACCTCTTGTTTATTAGCTTGTGAAATGGCTGCACATGCCAAAGCTAATGGCACTACTTTATACCAACAGTTATTAGACATTTATAAAAAACATGGATTCTATAAAGAGTCTTTAATTTCTATCACTAAAAAAGGGATGGACGGTGCTGCTCAAATTCAACAAATGATTGCAGATTTTAGAGCCAATCCTCCCAAAGAAATTGTAGGTTCTAAAGTAAAATTTGTTTGTGATTATGATGCTTCTATCAAAAAGAATTTAATCACCGGAGAAGAAACAACTATAGACGTTCCTAAATCTAATGTATTAATTTACCATACAGAAGACGGTACTAAACTATGTGTAAGACCTAGTGGAACAGAACCTAAAATTAAATTCTATTTTGGAGCAAAAGCTACCTTAAACAACCACGAGGAAGCCAAAGCAGTAGAAGCTAAGTTGGATGAGAAAATTCAATCGATTATTGAAACGTTGAATCTTAAATAAGACCATTTTTAACGTATGCCTTTGCATATTTAAGTTGAATCGTTTAACTGTTAAGTTGTTTAAATAAACATATTTACAATTAAACACAGAAAATGATACAAGACTTAAAATTTTCATCATAAACAAACAGAGTAAAGAAATATTTCTTTACTCTGTTTGTTTTATACCCTATAGCATTTTTAACATATAATAATGTATCGAGAATCGGTTTTTAAATCCAAAACCCTCACTTTCGACACAAAATTCTTGTCAGAATTTCATTCAAACAGACAAATTCAGGATAAATCAAACTCAGGCTATTAAATTATCTAAACAAATCAACAAGTTCACAAACAACAGATTTTTAAAAACTTACCTCTGTAGCTCCCAACCCATATTTTTGATAAGAAGCATCCTCAAACCTAAGAGAATATCGATGAAACAATCGATACAATTCTTCTTTTAAAACACCTTCTCCCACTCCATGAATAAACACTATTTTGGGAATTCTATTTTTAAGAGCAAAGTTTACTTTATGATTTGCGGTATCTAATTGCTTGTTTAAAATATCAGCATTAGACATTCCAGATTTTGATTTTACCAATTTTTCTATATGCAAATCTACTTCCATCACCACACCGTACTTTTCTTGTTTCGATTTTTTAACACTCTTTTTTACAGCACTCGTCATGTTTTCTTTCTGGCGTAACATTTTATTATTAATATCAGAATACATAGACAGTTTAGATTGTTCTACCTCCACTAAAATTAACTGATCTGCTGTATAAGGCAATTCAAAACCATCCTCATCCAACACATAAATTTTATTTTCTTTTAACAAAGTAACCACTCCTTTTACAGCAGCATTTTTAATTAAAACTTTGTTTCCAACGATAAGTTTCATTTTTAATTAATTATATATTAACATCACCATTCAACATTTTGATATACATTTGTATAGAAAAAAGAATTTTAATGACCGTTCTACAAAAAACAAACATCAAAGATATTTTTGAAAAATCTATAAAAAAAACAAAGTTAGATATTCAAAGAGAACATTTGCTAGAAAATATTGCAAATAAAATAGCAACCACGTTAAAAAAAGAAGGAAAGGTTAATCTTAATTTTATTTGCACGCACAATTCTAGACGTAGCCAATTTTCTCAAGTATGGGCTTACTACGCTATGGAATACTATGGTATTAAAAACGGACATAGTTTTTCTAGCGGTACTGCAGAAACTGCTTTTCATCCTAACACCATAAAAGCGTTAGAAACTTGTGGTTTTAAATTTAGCTTAGAAAACTTTAACCACCAAAACCCTAAATATTTAATCAACTACCCTAATGCTGAAAAAGCAATTGTAGGATTTTCTAAACTGGTAGAAAATCCTATTAACAACACTCCTTTTATTGCCATTACCACTTGTGGTCATGCCGATGAAAATTGCCCTGTCATTTTAGAAGCATCTGCAAGGTTTCATTTACCTTACGTAGATCCTAAAGCTAGTGACGGAACTGAAAAAGAAAAAGATACCTACTTACAAACATCTAAGCTTATTGCTGGAGAAATAGGATGTTTGTTTAAAAAGGTAAAAGAATTGTTGTAAAACACAACGTACCCAAACCAAAAGAGGCATTTTACTAAGTAAAATGCCTCTTTTTTTATAAAAAAATAAAAGCTTTACAAATTTGTAAAGCTTTTATTTGTACGGGCGGAGAGACTCGAACTCTCACACCTCGCGGCACTAGATCCTAAATCTAGCGTGTCTACCAATTCCACCACGCCCGCATTCAATTTATTTTAACGAATGCAAATATACACAATAGTTACAATTTGCAAAGAGAAATAGTATATTTTAGTAGTACTCTTAATTTTTTTATGAAAAACATCAACACCTATATCACTCAAAACAAAGAACGCTTTTTAACGGAACTATTTACATTGTTAAAAATTCCTTCTATTAGTGCAAATCCAGCGTATCGTTCTAAAATTTTAACAACAGCCAACGCGGTTGAACATGCCCTTAAAGCTGCTGGATGTGAACATGCAAAGCAAATTCCCACACAAGGAAACCCTGTAGTTTATGCCGAAAAAATCATTAACAAAAACCTACCTACC
>CALHCC010000058.1 GCA_937930675.1 uncultured Flavobacteriaceae bacterium | reverse complement strand
GGACATAACTTCTCTTAATTTTATATGTAAAAAAGGTGCTGTAACTTCAATAATACTATAATGTATTGTTATGTAGCTAGCTGATATACTCTTAGTGTTAGTTGATGTTTCAAAACAAATAAGAAAAGCTTTGCGAACTCCGAATTTAACCTTATGAAATAAAGTATTTGCTGTTGCAGACTCAATATGGCTACAAACATTGCATTTTCTACCAAAATCCTTTAAAGACTGATAAGTTGTATGGTTACAAAGACTACATTTGTAGGCTGTTTTTGACTTTATTTCTATTAAATATTCTTTACAATCTAAATCTGATTTGAAGGAATCAGAGAACTCTAGAAGGTTTTGACCTTTGAGAATATTTATATTTCAATGTATTTATTGACTTTAAAAATGGGTGTTTAACTATGGATTTCTATAAAACTATAAGAAGTAAGGGGGGATGAGATAGGAGTTATGATGTTGATAAGAAAAATGCTTAGGTAGTTTAAGTGATTTCTGTAGTTATTTTGTTATTCAAAAAGAAGTTAAGAATTAAGGAAGTAAATAGTTTCTTTGTTATTTAAAGGGGGCGTATGTGATGCGTTAGGGATAGTAGCGGCATCCTTTTGCTTTGGAGAAAAATGTATGAATAGATTAGGAGGGGTGTTTAAGGAAACAAGTACTTTATAAACTTACCTTGTGTACAAGCAAAAGATATAGCGGATAGCCCGACCTGTAAGGGAACGTTCTAAATGGTTTTGTTTTAATCTATATTGTAAGGAATGAGAATTAGAGTCCTTAATTTGTAGAGTTTTTAAAAAATGACTTACTTTTGTTGGAATATATTGCATCTAATTTTTTAGGGATAGAAATAAGTTAAATTAATGTCTGAAAGAGTTTTAATTAAAATAGGTTCGAATGTTCTTACGCTTGCTAATGGTGCTCCTAATGCTAAGAGAATTAAAGGTATTGTTGAACAGGTTGTTTTGTTAAAACAGCAAGGGAAAGAAGTAATATTGGTTTCTTCTGGTGCAGTTGCTGCGGGTAGGTTTAAGGTTGAGTTACCTGCTAATTTGGATGCGATTAGTAAGAGGCAGGTATTGGCTTCGGTAGGTCAGATTTCTTTGATGAATCTTTACAATGCTTTTTTTGAAGATTTTGGTTTTATGTGTTCTCAGGTTTTGATAACGAAAGAATCGTTTAGTACTCGGGAGCATTATTTAAATATGGCGAACTGTCTTGAGGCTCTATTAAGGTGTGATATTGTACCGATTGTTAATGAGAATGACGTGATATCTATTACTGAATTGATGTTTACCGATAACGATGAACTTTCTGGTTTGGTAGCGAGTATGATGGAGGTTGATGAGTTGATTCTTTTAAGTAATGTTGATGGTATTTTTACGGATCATCCTAGTAATCCTGAAGCAAAATTGATTCGGAATTTTGATGAGGAAGAGATTGATTTGGAGAAGGCGATTAGTTTTGAAAAATCTGAATTTGGAAGGGGTGGAATGTTAACGAAAGTTACTACTGCTATTAAGATATCGGATTTAGGTGTTCATGTTTCTATTGGTAATGGGAGTATAGAGAATAGTGTTATTAAGTTGTTAAACAGAGAAATAGGTACGTTATTTAAAGCGAATAGAGTTAAAAATATATCTGCTGTTAAAAAATGGATTACAAATTCGGAGTCTTTTTCTAAAGGTATTGTTGTAATTAACGAAGGGGCTTACCAAGCATTGCTTAATAATGAAGCAAATAGTTTGTTACCTATTGGAGTAGAGAAAATAGATGGAAATTTTAAAAAAGGTGATATTATAACGATTGCTAATTTAGAAGGGAAAGAGATTGGCTATGGAAAGGCATCTTACGATATAGAAAAAGCGAAGGAGTATCAACAAAAACATCATAAACCTGCATTAGTGCACTATAATTATTTAATCATAAAGTAGAATGGAATTAAAATTGGAAGAGACATTTTTAAATGTTAGAAATGCAAGTAGAACTTTGATAGAATTATCTAATGAAGTAATTAATAAAATATTACTTGCTATTGCAGAGCGTGCTATTGCAAATACAGCGATTATTTTAGAGGAAAATAAAAAGGATTTAGATCGTATGGATGTTAACGATCCTAAATACGATCGCTTATTGTTAACTGCTGATAGAATTGAGGGAATTGCTAATGATATTAGAAATGTAGCAGGTTTAAAGAGTCCTGTTGGAAAAGTATTAGATAGGAATGTTTTGGAGAATGGTTTAGAAATTTCTAAAGTACGTGTTCCTATTGGGGTTATTGGTGTAATTTATGAGGCTAGACCTAATGTTTCGTTTGATGTGTTCTCTTTATGTTTTAAAACTAAAAATGCTTGTATTTTAAAAGGGGGATCGGATGCAGAATTTTCTAATATTGCGATTGTAAGTATTATTAAACAGGTTTTAGAGGTTTATGGGGTTGATAGTAATGTAATCAATTTGTTACCTGCAGATAGAAGCGCTACCACAGAAATGTTAAATGCTACGGATTATGTAGACATTATTATTCCTAGAGGAAGCCAAGGTTTAATTAATTATGTAAGAGAGCATGCAAAGGTGCCTGTAATAGAAACAGGGGCAGGTATTGTACATACGTATTTTGATAAGGATGGAGATGTTTCTAAAGGTACAGCTATTATAACGAATGCAAAAACAAGACGTGTTAGTGTATGTAACTCGTTAGATTGTTTGTTGATTCATGAATCGCAATTAAAAAACTTAAATAAATTAACAAGTGAGTTGGCTAAACAAAATACAATAATTTATGCGGATGAAAGTTCTTATAAGGAGCTAACAAATTATCCAAAAGAATTATTAAATAAAGCAGATACTACTCATTTTGGTACTGAGTTTTTAGCAAACAAGATGGCTATTAAAACGGTTAAAAATTTAGACAATGCATTAAACCATATTGCTAAATACAGTTCTAAGCATAGTGAGGCTATTATTTCTGAGAATACAGAAACGATAGAGAAGTATTTAAATAATGTGGATGCTGCGGCAGTGTATGCAAATGCATCTACTGCTTATACAGATGGAGCACAATTTGGTTTGGGTGCAGAAATAGGTATTAGTACACAAAAATTACATGCTAGAGGTCCAATGGCTCTTGATGAAATAACATCTTATAAATGGATAGTTAAAGGAAATGGACATATAAGAAATTAACATTTGTTTATTTTTTAAATCAGTAATTAATAAAAAAATATTATCTTTGTCTATTAATTAATAGGTTAACGATATTTTTTAAGTAAAAAACAAAGAAATGCCCCATAGAATTGTAAAATTCTTATCTAAAACCCAAGAAATCCCTTTGAATGAAGTGGATGTTTTAACTCAGTTGGTAAGGCCTATTGTGTTAAAAAAAGGAGATCTTTTATATAAAGAAGGAAAAGTGCCTAAGTATGGAGCATTTGTTATTTCTGGTATTTTAAGAGAATTTTATACGGATACTACTAAAAACACAGATTATATAAGAAGGTTTACTTATAAAAATTGGTGGATGGTAGATTTATATGAATTATTGTACGAAAAGCCTGCGTTGTGTAGTGTACAGGCCATCGAAAAATCTGAATTATTAGTTTTTACAAAAAAAGATTGTAACATATTGATGGACGAATGTCCTGTTATCACAAAAATATTGCATGAAATATCAGCTGCTGAAAAATATTCAATAGCAAAAAAAGAAAAACAAAAAAGAAGTTTAAGTGCTCAAGATAATTATGAATTGTTATTATCAAATCATCCGAAGATTGATAAAAAAATTCCTCTTTTTCATATAGCATCCTATTTAAACATCAAACCAGAGTCTTTAAGTAGAATTAGAAAACAAATAAATTTAAAAACTAATTCTAATTGATATTAAAATAAGCAATAACCCTCCCTAAGCCCCAAATTATAATGCTTGATAACATTATTGAATATTACAAGAATAGAGGTATAGAATTACCCCAACAGGAAATTAAAACTATTTCGAATTTAGCTGAAATTAAAACGTATAAAAAGAAAGATTTTATTTTTCATGCAGGCGATGTTAATTTAAATTCTCATTACATATCTAAAGGATGTGTAAGAATTTTTATTAAAGATGCTAAACAATTAGAGTACAATCGTTTTTTTGGGTTTGAAGATTCGTTAATTGGTGAATATCATCAAATTTTAAATGGCCTTCCTTCTAAAACAAGTGCACAAGCTCTTGAACAAACAGAAACCATTAGTTTAAGCAAAGAGGCTTACGATGTTATTTTTGAGAAATGTCCAGTGTATACAAAAGCGACTCTTAATTTTTATCTTAACGACTATGCTGAGTTGTTAGAAAACGAAGAAATTAAGAAAACAATGACTATTGAAGATTTGTATTTAGAGTTTGTTCAAAAAAAATCTAAAATATTAGATAGAGTTCCTTTGTACCATATTGCAAGTTATTTAGGTGTAAAACCAGAATCTTTAAGTAGAGTAAAAAAGAAATTTAAGAACTAATACCAACCTACCATCCTATACATTTTGCGTATCTTTGCTGAAATTTTATAAATTATGAACAGCATCATAGCAATTGTAGGAAGACCTAATGTAGGAAAATCTACCTTATTTAATAGATTAATTCAACGTAGAGAAGCTATTGTTGATGATGTAAGTGGTGTGACTAGAGATAGGCATTACGGTAAAGGAGATTGGAATGGTAAAGATTTTTCTTTAATTGATACCGGAGGTTATGTGGAAGGTTCTGACGATATTTTTGAAGATGAAATTAGAAAACAAGTAGTATTAGCACTTGAAGAGTGCGATATTATTGTTTTTGTAGTAGATGTAACCACAGGAATTTCTCCTTTAGACGAAGCAGTATCTAAGCTTTTAAGAAAAAGTAAAAAGCCCGTATTTTTAGTTGTAAATAAAGTAGACAATGCGATGCGTGAAGCAGATGCGTTTGAGTTTTATAATTTAGGATTAGGAGAATATTACTCTATATCTTCTGTTAACGGAAGTGGAACAGGAGAACTCTTAGATGCCTTGGTAAAGGAAATGCCAGATGTTACTGAAGAAGAAGAAGTACATGAAAATGCACAAGATGAATTACCTAAATTTGCAATAGTAGGAAGACCTAATGCCGGAAAATCTTCTTTTATAAATGCTTTAATAGGTAAAGACAGAAATATTGTTACAGATATTGCAGGAACTACTAGAGATACTATTGATACAACTTATAATAAGTTTGGTTTTGACTTTAAGTTGGTAGATACTGCGGGTATTAGAAAAAAATCTAAAGTAAAAGAAGATATTGAGTTTTATTCTGTAATGAGAGCTGTAAGAGCTATTGAGCATTGTGATGTAGCTATTTTAATGATTGATGCAACAAGAGGGTTTGAAGGACAAGACCAAAATATTTTTTGGTTGGCTCAAAAAAACAGAAAAGGAATTGTAATCCTTGTTAATAAGTGGGATTTGTTAGATAAAGAAACAAATACTATGAAAAAATGCGAAGAGATGATTCGTAAAGAAATAGCTCCTTTTACAGATGTACCCATTGTATTTACCTCTACCATTACCAAACAAAGATTGTTAAAGGCTTTAGAAACAGCTGTAGAAGTGCATAAAAGTAGAACGAATAAAATAGCAACAAGTAAGTTAAACGAAACCATGCTTGCTGTGATAGAAAATTATCCGCCTCCTGCTGTAAAAGGTAAGTATATTAAAATTAAGTATTGTATGCAATTACCAACCCCTACGCCACAGTTTGCTTTTTTTGCAAATTTACCACAGTATATTAGAGATCCATACAAACGATTTATTGAAAATAAAATGCGTGAAATCTATGATTTTAAAGGAGTTCCCATTACTATATACTTTAGACAAAAATAATTTGTAAAGTTGTATTTATAAATACGACTAATTGTATTTACCTTTTTAAAACGTAATAATATAGGTGGTATGTATATATTAGAAAGCCCCATAAGCAACAAAGAGTTACCTATTCAAATACATATTAGTTTTGAAAAAATATATACGTATTTAGAAGAGCAGTCTGTTGAAGAAAATAGTATTTTTTTTGAAACAGCTAATAAAATATTAAAGGAAATGAATGAGTTTCCTATTCTTAGAGAAGGGTTTACAGATTTCTCTCTATTACATACGTACGAAGAACAAATACAAAAACTATTATCGATACTTTTTCCAGATCTATTACAAAGTAACGAAATTAAGGCAGCTTCTATCCCTTTTGATATGACTTCGTTTATGTTGTCTAAACGATTCAAGACAATTATAGACAATGCAGGGAAAGATTATATATTTGATATAAGAAATTTTGACAATTCAAACATGTATATTATGACATGTTTGTATATACTTTCTTCTCACTATAGTTTTAATATCGATTTTAAAAGACCTTTTTTTTATGACATACCAGATGTAAATACAAATACGGTTAAAAGTTA
>CALHCC010000057.1 GCA_937930675.1 uncultured Flavobacteriaceae bacterium | reverse complement strand
AAAAAGCGAGTAACGAAAGCACGGCCCGATAGGGAAACACCCAAATAAAAAACAGAAAGGACTTATTTAAAATATCTTAGCTATTGTGGGTTCTGAATTCTTAACTTCTTATTATCTTTGCGAGTTATAAATTAACGCATTTTTAAAAGTTGAATCGTTAAGTTGTTGATTTAGATCAGCTAAGCAATTAAACGCATCAACAAAAAACAAACAAAAAGTACGAGCATGCAATTATCAGAACAAGAAATTGTAAGAAGAGAAAAGCTTGATAAATTAAGAGCTTTAGGAATTAACCCTTATCCTGCAGATTTGTTTCCTGTAGATAGTTATTCTAAACAGATTAAGGAAGGATACGAGGAAGGAAAAAAGGTAGTAATTGCAGGGCGTTTAATGCGAAAGAAAATTCAGGGAAAGGCTTCTTTTGGGGAATTGCAAGATGCAGAAGGTAGAATTCAGGTATATTTTAACAGGGATGAAATTTGTACTGGAGAGGATAAAACCTTGTACAACGATGTGTTTAAAAAATTATTAGACTTAGGAGATTTTTTAGGAATAGAAGGAGAGTTGTTTAAAACACAGGTAGGAGAAATTTCTGTAATGGTACGCGATTTTAAATTGCTAAGTAAGGCTTTAAAACCCTTACCGCTGCCTAAAACGGATGCCGAAGGAAATACGTACGATGAATTTAACGATCCGGAGTTACGCTACCGTCAGCGTTATGCAGATTTGGTAGTGAATCCGCAAGTAAAGGAAGTGTTTGTAAAGCGTACCAAATTGTTTAATGCCATGCGTTCTTTCTTTAACGATGCGGGTTATTTTGAAGTAGAAACTCCTGTTTTACAGCCTATTGCTGGAGGAGCCTCTGCACGTCCGTTTGTAACCCATCACAATTCTTTAGACATTCCGTTGTACATGCGTATTGCTAACGAATTGTATTTAAAGCGTTTAATTGTAGGTGGTTTTGATGGGGTGTATGAGTTTTCTAAAAACTTTCGTAACGAAGGAATGGATAGAACTCACAACCCAGAATTTACAGCTATGGAAATTTACGTAGCGTACAAAGATTACAACTGGATGATGGAGTTTACCGAAAACTTGTTAGAGCATTGTGCCATGGCAGTTAACGGAACTACAGATGTAGTTTTTGGAGAACACCAAGTAAGTTTTAAAGCTCCTTTTGCTAGAGTAACCATGGCAGATTCAATCAAACATTTTACAGGTTTTGATATTACAGGTAAAAATGAAGATGAGTTAAGAGCTGCTGCCATAGAAATGGGGATTGAGGTAGACAATACCATGGGGAAAGGAAAGTTAATTGATGAAATGTTTGGTGAAAAGTGTGAGGGGAACTACATACAACCTACGTTTATTACAGATTATCCTAAAGAAATGTCTCCGTTGTGTAAGGAGCACAGAGACAATCCAGAATTAACAGAGCGTTTTGAGCTGATGATTTGTGGTAAAGAGGTGGCGAATGCGTACTCTGAACTAAACGATCCTATTGACCAAAGAGAGCGTTTTGAGGCTCAGTTAAAGTTAGCTGAAAGAGGTGATGATGAGGCTTCTAACTTTATTGATGAAGACTTTTTACGTGCTTTGGAATATGGAATGCCTCCAACTTCTGGTTTAGGGATTGGAATGGATCGATTGATTATGTATTTAACCAACAATCAATCTATACAAGAGGTATTGTTCTTTCCACAAATGAGACCTGAGAAAAAAGCTCCTACTGTAGAATTAAACGATGATGAAAAAGCATTGTTTGTGTTGATTGAAAAAGCAGAGAAAATTGATTTAAACGAATTAAAAGCCCAGTCTGGTTTGTCTAATAAAAAATGGGACAAAACCATTAAAGGGTTAACTAAAAAAGAATTAGCTGCTGTAAACAAAACTGAGGAAGGCTTGTTTGTGGAGTTGGTGTAATTATTTTAATTAAAAAATAAATGAGAGCTCTGCACCCCTGGTTGTAGAGCTTTTTTAATACTCAAAAATCTTAAGCTTAACCTGTAAAGCTTGTTTAGGTTTTGCTACTATAGTATCTTTAAGCATCTAAAAATTAGTCAAATGAAAAAAGTATTTAAAGGATTTGCCATCGGTATAGGAATTATACTCTTACTATTAATTTCAATTCCTTTTGCTTTTAAAGGTAAAATCACCAAAATAGTTAAAGAACAGGCCAATGCCAATGTAAACGCTACTATAGATTTTAAAGAGGTTTCTGTTTCTTTACTAAAAAGTTTTCCGGATGTTTCTATAGACATCAAACAGCTTTCAGTAATCAATAAAGTTCCTTTTGCTGGAGATACCTTGGCTACAGTAGGGCATACTTATGTAGATGTAAGTTTGATGAGTTTGTTTGGCACTCCTAAAATTAATAACATCAAGGTAGCAGATGTTTTTGCCAATGTAAAAGTAAATAAAGAGGGTGTTGCAAATTACGATATCGCCTTACCATCAGAAACTAAAGTGAAAGAGACTGTTGAAAAAGAATCATCTCCCATAGCCTTAGACATTCATCAATATAGTTTAGAAAACATCAACATAAAATACCACGATGCTATTAGTAATATGAGTGCTAAAGTAGTTCATTTTAACCATAGCGGAAGTGGTAATTTAGCGGATAATATTTTAGAATTAGATACGCATACCAACGCAACTGCCATTACTTTTATGATGGATGGTATTGCGTATTTAAAAGATTTGCATTTTAAATACGATGCAAAAGTGGGAGTAGACCATGGAGCTGATTTAAAATTAACATTTACAGACAACGTAGCTTTTATTAACGATTTAAATTTAGCGTTTGATGGAACCTTTGCCATGCTAAAGAACGCGTACGATATAGATTTTACGATAAAATCTAAAAAATCAGAATTTAAAAGTTTACTTTCTTTAATTCCCAATGCTTATACTGCAGATTTCCCTAAAGTAACCACCACAGGAGCTTTGGATTTACACGGAATTATAAAAGGACAATATTCCGATACTACCATACCTACTTTGGATGTAGTGATAAAATCTGAAAACGCGAGTGTTCAATATCCAGATTTGCCTAATAAAATTGAAAATATCAATATAGATACTCATATAACCAATACTACGGGTGTGATGGATGATGTTAAGGTAGAAGTTAAAAACATTGGTTTTAAAATTGCTAAAGATGTATTTAAAGCCAATGCCACCATTACCAAACCTATTTCTAATATAACTGTAGCTTCTAAAATTGATGGGCAAGTAAACTTAGGGAACTTAAAAAACGCGTATCCTATTCCTGAGCTAGATTTTAATTTAAAAGGAATAGTAGTAGCACACATGGCTGCTGCGTTTGATATGGCTGCTATTGACAAAGAACAGTACCATAAAATGAACAGTAGTGGAAACATTTCTTTAAAAGATGTTTCTATAGGTTCTGATTATACTCCTAATCCGTTAACGATTAAAAATGCTGATTTACAGTTTAGTTTAAATCATGTAGATTTAAAAGATACAGAGTTGCTCTCGGGTACTTCTGACATTCAGTTACAGGGAGGGTTAGACAATGTGTACGGATATGCTTTTTCGGATGGAATTTTAAAAGGAAAATTAGACATTACTTCTCAATTGTTTAAGGTTGGTGATTTTTATGAAGCTGATACTACTGCCGTTGTACAAAAAGAAGTTGTGGTGGATAGTACTCAAGTAACAGAACAATTTAAAATTCCTGCCAATATAGAATTTACAGGAATGGTAGACGCTAAAAAAGTGGTATACGATGATATTACACTAACTAATTTTGCAGGTAGTACCATCGTGAAAGATCAAAAAATAGTATTTAGCAATGCAAAAACAAATCTATTTAAAGGAACGGCTATTATTGATGGTTTTGTAAACACAAAGCCTAGTCCTACAGCCTATAATTTTGATATGAAATTACAACAAATAGACATTGCAAGTGCGTTTAGTAGTTTAGACATGTTAAAAAAAGTAGCACCCATTGTTGGAGCTTTTAAAGGTCGTTTTGATACGGATTTAGACCTTTCAGGAGCTTTAGGAAACGATTTAATGCCTAATTTATCAAAACTATCTGGAGATGCCTTTGCCAATTTACAAGTAGATAAGATTGATGCTAGTAAAAACAAGTTTTTAAGTTTAGCAGAAAGCAAAATGAGTTTTTTAGATTTTGATAAAACAGATTTAAAAGATTTAAAAACAAAAGTTACCTTTAAAGATAGTAAAGTAAACGTGCAACCTTTTACGTTAACCTATAAAGACATTCCTGTAACTATTGGAGGGTCTCATAGTTTTGACAACGAAATGGACTACAATTTGCAATTAAACTTACCTGCTAAATATTTAGGAAGTCAAGCAGAAAGCTTAGTGAGTAAATTAAGTAACTCCGATCAAGAAAATATTAAAGTGCCTTTAAACATAAAAGTAGGAGGGACCATTACAAAACCTACAGTAGTCCCTGGTATGAAAAACGCAGTAACCGCTCTTACCAAAAGTGTAGTGGCACAGCAAAAGGAAAAAGTGAAAGCAAAAGTAAAATCTGAAGCCAAAAAGAAAATAAACGATCTATTAGGGATTTCTAAGAGTTCTGATACAGATGCTAAAAAAGAAAAACAATCTACGAAACAACAAGCTAAAGAAGCAGGTAAAAAATTGTTAAAAGGATTGTTTGGAAACTAATTTATGGTTTAATTGTACATCTGTTTTTTGTTAAATCGTTTTTTCTTGATGTAATGAAATCTAAAATCACGATAGTATCCTAAACAAAAAGCCTGTTAGTTTGTATATAAACTAACAGGCTTTTTATCGTTTCTAACGACTTTATTTTTTAGATGGAACGAATTTTAAAATTGCATAATGTACTAAAACACCAATCCCTACAGCAAAAATTAAATCCCAAAATACGGTTAATAACAATACTAACAACATTACAATTACATCTGTAATAGGTTGTTTGTGTATGGTCTTAAGACTTTTCATATCCATAACACCAATACCTACGGTTACTAAAATACCTGCTAAAACAGCTTGTGGTATTTGAGCTGCTAAAGGTCCTAATAACATTAATACGACTAATAATAACAAGCCTGCAATCATTCCAGATAATTTGGTTTTTCCTCCAGCATCAATATTTACTACAGTACGAATGGTTGCTCCTGCACCAGGAATTCCTCCAAAAATAGCTGCAATTGAGTTTCCTAATCCTTGTCCTATTAATTCTTTATTACTATTGTGTTTGGTATCTGTCATGTTATCAGCAACCACAGATGTTAATAAGGAATCAATCATCCCTAACAAAGCTAAAGAGATTGCTGTTAATATATAGGGAGCAAACGAACTGAATGAAAACGTAGTAAACATTTCTAAATTTGGTTTTGGAAAACCTGTAGGAATGTCTCCTATAATTCTATAAGAGTCCGTTTTTAACACCATTACTGCTCCTAGACTAATTGCTAATAAAGCTACTAATGTACTAGGTACTGCTTTGGTAATTTTTTTAAATCCATAAATAATTACAATGGTTAAAATTGCCATGATAAACTCTATAACACTAATGTTTCCAATAGCATGTGGAGTGGCCTTAATAGAAGCCAAAACACCTCCTGCTTTATGACCAAATACGTTAGGGATTTGGGTAATTAAAATAATAAACCCTATTCCACTCATAAATCCAGAAACTACCGTTCCTGGTATGTATTTAATTAAAGAACCCAAACGAATCACTCCAAATAAAATTTGAAATAGACCTGCTGTAAAAAACACAAATAAAATATAAGGTAAAGCATTCGAAATATTTCCGTTATGTGCATCTACAATGGTTGCTACAGCCACTAGACTTACTGCAGTCATTGGTGCCGTAGGTCCACTTATTTGTGTAGCAGTTCCTCCAAATAAGGCTGCAAAGAAACCAATAAATATAGCTCCATACAATCCTGCAGATGCTCCTAGTCCAGATTGTACTCCAAAAGCCAAAGCCAATGGTAACGCCACAATTCCTGCGGTAATTCCACCTAGTAAGTCTCCTTTTAAATTTTTAAACATAGTTATTCATTTAGTACCTGCAAATTTAAGCAAAGACAATAAAGAACGAAACTATTTAAGTATCGTTCTTTAAAAATGTTATTTACGCATCTTTTCTTCTTAAAAATAAAACGATACGAATCAAAATAAAACCGCTCTATACTTTGTGAAATATAGAGCGGTTTTTAAGGACTTTTTTTAATGAATTAAAAGTTTAAAGGAAGCTTTTTTGGTTTCAAGCCTTACAATATATATACCAGG
>CALHCC010000056.1 GCA_937930675.1 uncultured Flavobacteriaceae bacterium | reverse complement strand
CACCAATTTGGTGTCTTTATCTTTCCAATACGGTTCCCAATCTTTTCCGTTTTGTGCTGCCCATTCTTTGGTAGAAGAAATATAGCCAATAGGAGCATCAAACCAAACATACAAAACCTTTCCGTCTGCCCCTTCTACAGGCACTGGAATTCCCCAATCCAAATCACGCGTTACCGCTCTAGGTCTTAACCCATCATCTACCCAAGATTTTACTTGTCCGTACACATTCGGTTTCCAATCCTCTTTATGACCCTCTAAAATCCATTCTTTTAAAAACGCTTCGTGCTTATCTAAAGGTAAAAACCAATGTTTGGTTTCTTTTACGGTAGGTACATTACCTGTAATGGCAGATTTTGGATTAATTAAATCTGTGGCATTATGAGACGTTCCACATTTTTCACACTGATCTCCATAAGAATCCTCTGCTCCACATTTAGGACAAATTCCTAACACAAATCTATCTGCTAAGAACTGATCCGCCTCTGCATCGTATAACTGAGATTCCACTTTTTCTATAAACTCACCACTTTCGTAAAGCTTTGTAAAAAATTCCGATGCTGTTTTATGATGTATGGGAGCCGATGTTCTAGAATAATTATCATAAGAAATACCAAACTCCTCAAAAGACTTTTTAATAATTCCGTGATACTTGTCCACCACATCTTGCGGTGTTACCCCCTCTTTTTTAGCCTTAATCGTAATAGGCACTCCATGCTCATCAGAACCCCCCACAAAAGCTACATCTTTCCCTTTGTTACGTAAATATCTAACATAAATATCTGCAGGTACGTACACCCCTGCTAAATGACCAATATGTATCGGTCCGTTAGTGTATGGCAAAGCCGTAGTAATGGTATATCTTTTAGGATTGTTCATCAGTATCTAAATTTTATGACTGCAAAAATACAATTCTGTAACCAAAACTTCATCATCACAGAATTAAAGATTCACATACCGTTGCTGTTTTATCAATTAGGGCATTCCCTTTCATTGCATTACAGGTCAGGCTGTCCGTTATATCTTTTGCTTTTTCGGGGCTTCGACGGGCTCAGCCACCGAAAAAGCAAAAGGATGCCACTTCCATCCTTAATGCGGAATAATAACTCATTTATTAAAAACTAAGTCGGTAACTGAGTCCAGCTCATAAAGCAACATCTAAATACTCTCATCAACGGTAACTAAGGTGAACTCAAAGCTACAATGCCTAACATTTCAAAACAAAAGGTAACTTCGAGAGCCTCAGTTACCTTTTCAAAAACCTTAAAACCATAGTCATCTCATAACGAATAGACAACTTTTAAACCTTTCTCTTTCAAACTTTACCAACTAAATAAAACTAAACAGATTACTTACTCATCGCCATAACTTAAAAAACTAAGAACAAGTAGACTTCAATATGCTTGGTTGCTGAATTTATCGAAATACTGTCTACACAAAAAAGAACCCTTAGCCTGTCGATGGGTCAACAACTTTATAAACTAAACAACACAAAAAAATGACCGCTTACAAAAAATACAAGCGGTCATTCAGAAAAATTACTACAATTTTTCACTATAAATTACTCATAAGTAATTACTGTATGACAGGTGTCATCCTTTAAACCTTCAGTTGGAAAATCTACAACAACATCAATAATCAATTCATCACCTACTTTTTTTCCAGAACCTTTGAATGTTCGATTAGCCACATCTTTATAATCAATAGCAATTTCAGTAGCATTTACTACATCTAATTCTACTACATTTGAAACACCATAACCAAATAAATTATGGGTTGTTAGCGTTGTAGCATTTTTCTTAATTATATCTATAGAATAAATAAAAACACCATTATTATTACCCGAACAACTATCTTTGACGGCCAAATTTTGCCCAACAAATCTTTCAGCAGGAATAATAGAATCATCATCTTTACAAGAAACGGTTATATAACCTATAAAGGCTAAAAGAATACATACTTTTAAAATGTTTTTTTTCATGGTTATTTAATGTTTTAAAATTTTCCCCAAAATTAACTTCTGTAAACATTCCTATCGGGTCAAAAACCTTTCATTTGGGTCAACTAGGTTTTATTTGAGTCAGAAAACAACCATTTGGGTCAAAATGTAGTTTTGTTGGTTTTTTAAAGCTGCAATACCGTTTTTAAATATGATTTCTCGTATTTTAAAAAGTTGAATCCGTTTCATCGTTTCGTTGAATTCTCTAAACGGTTAAACGATTTATCAAAAAACAGATTTACCATTGAGTACAAAGTTTTTAATGGTAAAGGGTATTAATTGTTTCTCTTATGTATCAAAAAAAAGACTCTTTTTTTGAAATCATCAACAATAAAAATGACCGCCTGAAAATTCAGACGGCCATTATCAAAAAACTAAAAAATTATGACTTAATTACTTTTTTCTAGGTATTAATTTTTAACAATCTTTTTTGCAACAACTCCTTTATCGGTAGTTATGCTTACTATATAAACACCGCTAGCCAAGCTGTTTATATTAGCTGTACTGTTTGTTGTATTTAGCACTTGTTTACCTGTTAATTGGTAAACGGCTACACCTAATACGTTAATATTATTATTCGTGTTTATGCTTAATATGTTGTTGATGACCGTAAATTTTACATTGTTGTTTAATGCTGCAATAGCACTGCTACTCAATGTAGTATCTTCTGTTATACTTTTAAAACCTGTCCATCCTGCGGATGTATAGTCTGCTGTGGTTCCTGTAGGAATCAAAAGATCTATATTTCCCCTAACAAATCCTTCTGCATACCCAAACCTATTAGTAGTTAAAGTCGCTGGAGAAGTACTCAAAGAGTTCACGCTAGTGATACGAG
>CALHCC010000055.1 GCA_937930675.1 uncultured Flavobacteriaceae bacterium | reverse complement strand
CCACTAGTTGTTGTTTTTAGAGAATGTAAATATATCTTTATTCGCGGTACTTTTCAAAAAAAAACAGAGAGTATTGTAGGTTAGAATCTAAATCTTAATCAAGATACTTAACAAGGGAATTACGTACCTTTGTAATTATGATAGATGCAAAAAAAGTAACTTCTGAAAAAACTGTTCTTGTAGGTGTAATTACACAACATCAAGATGAGATGCAAGCCACAGAATATTTAGATGAATTGGAGTTTTTAGTGAAAACAGCTGGGGGAATTGCTGTAAAAAGATTTGTGCAAAAATTAGACAAGCCTCATCCTAAAACGTTTATAGGTACAGGTAAGTTAGAAGACGTAAAGACTTATATAGATACACATGATATTGGTACCATTATTTTTGATGATGAACTATCGCCAGCACAATTAAAAAACATAGAAAAGGTTTTAGATACTAAAATATTAGATAGAACTACCTTAATCTTAGATATTTTTGCCCAAAGAGCACAAACAAGTTATGCAAGAACACAAGTAGCGTTAGCTCAATGTCAGTACTTATTGCCTCGTTTAACAAAATTGTGGACGCATTTAGACAAGCAAAAAGGAGGGATAGGAATGCGTGGACCTGGAGAAACAGAAATAGAAACGGATAGACGTATTGTAAGAGACCAAATTTCTTTGTTAAAAAAGAAGTTGACTACTATTGATAAGCAAATGGCAGTTCAACGTAAAAATAGAGGTAAAATGGTACGCGTAGCCTTGGTGGGTTATACCAATGTAGGAAAATCTACGTTGATGAATGTAATTAGCAAAAGCGAAGTTTTTGCGGAGAACAAGCTGTTTGCTACCTTAGATACCACTGTAAGAAAAGTTGTGATTAAAAATATTCCTTTTTTAATGACAGATACGGTAGGTTTTATTAGAAAATTACCTACACAATTGGTAGAATCTTTTAAATCTACTTTAGATGAAGTAAGAGAGGCTGATTTGTTATTACATGTGGTAGATGTGTCACATCCAACGTTTGAAGATCATATACGTTCTGTAAATACTATTTTAAAAGAAATAGAAAGTGCCAACAAACCTACTTTAATGGTATTTAATAAAATTGATGTCTATAAGCCTGAGATTCTTGACGAAGATGATTTAATAACAGAAAAAACAGAAAAACATTACACATTAGAAGAATTAAAAAAGTCTTGGATGTCTAGAATGACAGAAGATGCTGTTTTTATATCTGCCGTAAATAAAGAAAATTTAGAGGAATTTAAAGAACGATGTTTTGATAGAATTAAAGAAATTCATGTGAAACGATTTCCTTATAATAATTACTTATATACGGAGTATGATGAAGATGGAAATGTAAAAACCTCTTAATAAAAAAAACCTCTTGTTAAATTAAAACAAGAGGTTTTTACTTTTCTTAAATTATTTGTTAATGTTTATTAAAACTTAACAAATTTAGACAATCCAGCATCTGTAACTAAAATGTATACTCCATTAGCTAATTCTGCTACGTTAATTCTATTGCTTTCAGCAGCTACTTGTTTTACAACAGCTCCTGTAATGTTTAAAATAGTGTACAATTCTGTTTTAATGTCTCCGCTTACAACTACGTCTGCAGTACCTTGGTCGTAAGAAACCGTAATGTTGTCTTTATTAACACTAAAGTCTTGCGTGCTTAACGTTTTGTCTACTACGTTAAGTAATAGAGCAGAACCTTCTGTAGGTACTGTGTCAAAAAATCCAGAATTGTTATTAAAAGCTCTAACATGCATTAAATAATCGTTAGCTTCTGTTGCAGCCGTTCCTTGTCCATTTGCAATTTGAGTTGGATTTCTTGGGTTAAAACTATTAACTTCCCAAGTATATACAGTGTTTGATCCATCTACGCTTGTAGTAGCATTACCAATAAGCAAGTTGCTAGAAAACACTAAAAATTCGTTATTATTAATTTGAGTTGCATTAGGAGCATATAGGTTTAAAAAAACAAGTGCAGCAGCTCCGTTATTAGGATTGGTGTGATTGGCGAAAGTACCCGTAGCAGTATCTTCTGTAAGAGTTACAATAATAGGCGTAGCTTCTTCAGCAGCATTACCTGTTTGTCCTTGTAAGTTAACTTCTGTAACACCGTTTAAATCAATGTTTAGGGTTTGTGCTTGTGTAGCTAATGTAATACTACAAAAAGCTAATGTTGATAAAAGTAATTTTTTAATCATAATTAAGTTATTTATAAGATTTTAACCAAAAATAATAATTTTTAAAATAAATAACAAACAATATTTAGAATAAAATTTTTTATACTAAGAAATTAGAATCCATAAGTTAACCCTGCTAACCAATACGTTTGCAATTCGTTATCAGCATCTTCTAATCTTCCGGTACTGCTTCCTTCGGCATTAAAAGCTTCTTGTTTATTTGCTCTTAATCCACCTTCTAGCCCAACTCCAATTCCTTTCCAAATGTTAAAACTTAGAGAGTTTATCCAAGTGAAATTAGATAAGTCTGAAGATTTATAACTTTGAAAAGCGGATAAGTTAGATTTAAATTTAAACTTCCCTATTTTTTTATTGTAGTCTGCAACAATTTTTGCTCCTAAAGAAGAGTCGAATTCGCTTTCTCCGTCAGAAAAAACAAAATTGTAGTTTAGTGGATGAATCACCACCACCAATTCACTAATAGGAGTCCAAGTAATACCTACACCAATATCTAAATATCCAGGATCGTTAAAGTTGTCTAAAATACTAGTTCTGTATTCTCCTAAAACAGACGTTGCAAGTTTTTCAGAGAATTTATACCCGTATAAAGATGTAAGTGTAAACACATCTGTAGTAGCGTTAAAGTCAGTGTCATCATTTGGGTCATCTCTGTCATCTATTTTAATCCAACCTAAATTTAAGTTACCAGAGTTTCTCCAAAAGTATTTTTCTCGTAATAAGTTTGCAAAACCATTTACTGTAATACCAACGTTTCCTGCAGATGAGTTAGGAATAGCGTTTGAAAACCAGTTGTTAAAACCAGAAAAGTTGGCTCCAATGGTCCCAAAAGCTCC
>CALHCC010000054.1 GCA_937930675.1 uncultured Flavobacteriaceae bacterium | reverse complement strand
TAATACTTCTTTTTTCTTTAGGGTAAGTCCTCCTTCAAATAAAATAATACTAATGGCTAATGATACAAAGTAAAAAAGACTTTCTCCTGCAAACAATCCTTTTTTACCGTTCCATACAGGCTCAATCCATTTGGTTCCGTTTTCTGTAATTAGGGTAGATACAGGTCCTACTAGTAAACCTACTAAAATTAAGGGTAAAATAGCAGGCAACTTAAATTTCCATGCTACCCATTGAGCAATAATACCCATAATAATAATCCCTGCTAATTCTACCATATTTGTAATTTTCTATACTAAAATAACTAATTTACATCTATTCTGTAAAAGTAAAAGGGCTGTTTCTAAAATTTTAAAAACAGCCCTTTTACTTTTTATGTAAATTTTCTTAAAACCAACCAGATATCAATTTGTAAAGATCATTTCCATTTGCAAACGCCAATAAAGACAATAACAATACAAAACCGGTAATTTGAGCGTATTCTAAAAACTTATCTCCTGGTTTTCTACCGGTAATCATTTCATACAAGGTAAATACAACGTGTCCACCATCTAAGGCAGGAATTGGCAATAAGTTCATAAATCCTAACATAATAGATAAAAATGCAGTATTCGCCCAAAACACTTTCCAATCCCAAACGGGTTTAAATATTTTAGCAATAGAAATAAATCCTCCCATACTACTCGCTCCTTTTTTTGTAAACACATACTTAAATTGAGCTATGTAGTCTTTTAACGTCCAATACGCTGCTGCAGATCCTCTAACAACACTTTCTCCAAAAGTGTATTTTTTTTGCTGTACACTAAAAATTTCTTCTGTATTTAAATAAGGAGCTACTCCTATTTTTTGATTTTCTGGAGTAACGGTTAATGTTACCAAAGAATTATTTCTGTTTACTACTACTTGCAAAGGAGCATCGTTGGATGTTTGTATTTTAGAAGTGAAATCTGACCAATAAGGAGTGGCTTCTCCATTTACAAACACTACCTTATCATTTTTCATGAATCCTGACTTGTACGCAGGTTTGTTTTGAATTACAGAATCTATCACCGCAGCAAATAAAGGTGTAAAAGGTTCCATAATGTTTTGCTGCCACATCTCTTTTCCTATGTTTTCTGGAATAGCAATGGTTTCTTTCTTACCATTAGCATGCAATACTTCTATGTTTTTAACATCTCTTAAAAATAACTTTTTACTTACTTTTAATACATTTACTACAGGTTTTCCGTCTACACTTAAAAAAGTATCTCCATCTTTAAATCCAAATTGCTTAAAGTATTGGTGAATTGCAAATCCGCTTTTAACATCTTTAGGCCCTACTACTTCTTCTCCCCAAACAAAGAAAATCATGATATAAATTAAAAAACCTAAAATAAAGTTTACAATTACTCCACCTAACATAATGATTAAGCGTTGCCATGCGGGTTTAGATCTAAATTCCCATGGCTGAGCAGGTTGTTTCATTTGCTCAGTATCCATGCTTTCATCAATCATTCCAGCAATTTTAACATAGCCTCCTAAAGGAATCCATCCTATTCCGTAAACGGTTTCTCCTATTTTCTTTTTAAATAAAGAAAACTTGTAGTCAAAAAATAAATAAAATTTTTCGACTTTGGTTTTAAAAAGTTTGGCTGGTATAAAATGTCCTAATTCGTGTAAAACAATCAATAAAGAAAGGCTTAATAAAAACTGCCCTGCAATAATTAAATTTCCCATGTAGTAATGTTATTCTTTTTTAAGTTGAACAAATGTACAACTTTAATTATGTGTTCATATTTTTTTAGACAAAGTTTCTAAAATGCTTTGTAACTTTGATGAAACTTTCTGTATGAGTCGACATTTCTTTGCCAAATCTAAATACACCTTTATTGCCATGGGTGTATTGTCTATTATTATTATCTCTTATTTATATCATCTCAACAGCGAAGCAAAATCTTTGCCAATATACAATCCTATTGATATAAATCCGCGTTTGGTAGATGCGAGTTTGTTAAATAAATCTAAACATCATGTGATTGGAGATTTTAATCTCATAGATCAAGATGGAAATATAGTGACTCCCAACAATTTTAAAAACAAAATATACGTTGCCGATTTTTTCTTTACGAGATGCGGAACTATTTGCCCTGTAATGAGTACAAATATGGCAACGATTCAACATCATTTTAAAGACAATGCTACTGTAAAATTTTTATCACATTCTGTAACTCCTGTGATGGATAGTGTACCTGTATTAAAAGCATATGCATTGGCACATGGGGCTATTTCTAACAAATGGCACTTAACTACAGGTAATAAAAAAATGATTTACAACTTGGCTCGAAAAAATTATTTTTCGGTGTTAGATGAAGGAGATGGTGGTGTGCAAGATTTTATACACACAGAACAGTTTGTGTTGGTAGATACCAAAAAACGTATTCGCGGTTTTTACGATGGTACAAATGGCGTTGAGATACAACAATTAATTAAAGATATTGAATTGCTCTTAACAGAAATTCCATAAAACAAAAACCTCTTTTTTATTCGTGAAAATAAAAAAGAGGAAAAAAAATTGCTATGAAAAATGCTGAGTTACTAACCTCAACACATTCTAAGTCGAAACTTATAGGAGTTGCTTACAACACTCCGTTCCATTCTTTGTAAAACTGCTCTAAATATAACTCCATAAATTGATGTCTTTGCTCTGCTAACTTAGTTCCTGTAAGGGTATTCATTCTATCTTTTAGTAGTAATAATTTTTCATAAAAATGATTAATAGTAGGAGCTGTACTGTTTTTATACTCTTCTTTTGTCATATTTAAATTAGGCTTTATTGCTGGATCGTACATTCCTCTATTTTTATATCCACCATAATTAAAGGCTCTTGCCACTCCTATTGCTCCAATAGCATCCAATCTATCTGCATCCTGAACGACATCTAACTCCTTAGATGTAAACACCTGTTTTTCTTTTCCTCCTTTAAAAGATATGTTTTCTATAATTTTTACCACATGTTCTAGTACAGCAACATCTATGTTTTGTGTTTTTAAAAACGTTTTTGCCAATTGTGGACCTACAGTTTCATCTCCATGGTTAAATTTAGCATCTGCAATATCGTGCAACAGAGCAGCTAAAGAAACCGTTAACAAATCGCATGTTTCGGTTTTAGCAATTAATAACGTATTGTTATAGACTCTTTGAATATGAAACCAATCATGTCCTCCTTCGGCTTCTTTTAACGTATCTTTTACAAAAGAAATAGTGTTCTCTATGATATTATTTTTCATTAAAATGATATGTTTTTTGGGGGGTTACACAAATATCTAAAGGAATGTCTTTTACAAAAACATATTCTATATCTTCTTCACATTCAAAAAAAGAAAGTCCTATTTTTACAACATCTTTTCTACATTTCTGTAAAAAATCATCGTAAAAACCTTTACCATACCCTACTCTATTTCCTTTTTTATCAAATGCTAAGAGTGGAACAAAAACAACATCTATCCTATTTTCTGGAACTGGCAATCCGTTCTGTGGTTCTGGAATACCGTACGTATTTAAAGCCAATTTGGTGTTTTCTGTTAATAAAAAATGACTTAATGTATTTGTTTTAAAATTTGATTTTGAAACCACAACTTCTTTATTTCTAGCAAACAAAATATGTAAAATCTGTTCTGTATCTATTTCTTTTTGTGCTGTAATACTTAAAAACAAATGATAATAGGTGGCATCCCAAATATGTAAACCTACCAATTGATTGGCTATTTGTATGCTCTTTTCTTCTATAGCTTGTTCGCTTAAGATTTCTCGTAATTTTTTATACTTATTTCTAAGCTCTTTTTTATTCATTTTAAAAAACTTTGAAAAGCTAAATTAACAATTAAATTCTCCTAAAAATGATTAATTTAGAACTATGATATTAGTAACAGGAGGTACCGGACTGGTTGGAGCACACTTGCTATACAACCTATGCTTAACAAACAACAAAGTAGTAGCTATTTACAGAACCAAAGAAAAACAAAACACCACTTTTGAAATTTTTGAACTGTACGGAAACACCTCTTTATTTAACAACATTATTTGGAAAAAAGCAGATATTACCGACGTTTCTGAACTAAAAACTGCATTTAAAGATATTACTCATGTGTATCATGCTGCTGCATTGGTTTCTTTTACCACACAAGACAAACATTTACTACGAAAAATAAACATTGAAGGAACTGCCAATATTGTAAATCTTTGTATTGATTACAACATTGCAAAATTATGCTATGTAAGCTCCATTGCTACACTTTCTCAAAAACCAAAACAACAATTTATTACAGAAGATAGTGATTGGAATCCCGAAGGAGATCATAGTGATTACAGCCTTTCTAAATTTGGTGCAGAAATGGAAGTCTGGAGAGGGTCGCAAGAAGGATTGGATGTAGTAGTGGTAAACCCTGGAGTTATTTTTGGGTTTGGAAATTGGCAATACAACACTAGCAAGCTATTTTTAAAAATAAAAGAAGGATTCCCTTATTATACAGAAGGAAAAACGGGAGTGGTAGATGTAATAGACGTTGCAAAAGTAATGATACAGTTAATGAATAGTAACATTACAGGAGAACGTTTTATTCTTGTTGCAGAAAATATAGATTATAAAACTATTTTTAAGCTAATCGCAACAAATTTATCTGTAAAAGTTCCCTCTAAAAAAATAACAAAAACGATTACAGAAATCGCTTGGAGAATTAATTCTTTTCTATCCTTTGTTAGTTTTTATCGTATAGACTTAGGTATTTACAAATACAGCACAAGAGCTGCTCATAAAATAAAACACTATAAGGGGGACAAAATAGAAAAACATCTAAATTTTAATTATACTCCTTTTACAAGTACTATTAAAAATATTGTTTCAAAACTATCGTAATCGCATGATGGTTAAAACTCCATCTTTATTTTCTATGCTATTTACAAATACAGCTTGGTTTTTATTTTGAATCCCTGTTGTGTTTTCATAATAAAAAGCTTCGGAATTTCTCACACTAGCCTTAAACCTATCTTCACTTTTTCCTTTTAAAAATCTTAAAATCGCATCGTAGGTAACTGTAAAACCTCTTGTAGCCAATTCGCTAGGATATGCTCCGTTTTTACGCAAATACATTACATCGAAAGCAGTTGTTAACACTTCGCTATACTCTACTTTATCAGTCGCATAGGTATAATGATATTTCGCTAAATCTTTATAAGAAATTTTGTTTTTTGCATAATTATTCTTCTCAAAAGATAAAATTTTAATAGGTGTCTCTAAAACAGAGTCTTTAGGAATTAATCTTGAATTGTTAAAAACATCCGCTGTAATTACATTACTGTTTTCTGCTATTAAAATCCAATTGTCTTTTTCTAATTTAATTTTATCTAAAAATTCTTCTTGTACAATGTATTCTTTGGGCAAAGACAAAATAGATACATCGTCTTTAAGAGCAGTACCTGTATTGTCTTTTTTTATGAATTTATTTTTCAAGTTTTTTAAAGCTGCCTCATTCTCTTCTAAACCAACAATTAAAAGATGCTCTCCTTTTCTATTTTCTTTGATATATAGTTCTATTTCTTTTTGAAACAATGCTTTATCCGTAGTAGTACGAATAATATTATTTGCATGAAACTTTTTCTGATTTTTAGAAAAAATGGGATAATACACAGGAATTTTTGGAAATACAGAAGCAATATAATTGGTATTGCTTGTATACAAAGGTCCTATAATTACATTAGGATGATACGATTGAAGGATATCTGCTTTTTTACGTAAAAAATCCACCGATTTTTCTGTATCTACCACGGTAAAATTAATAGTAACTCCTTGTTTTTTTAAAGAATCTACAGCCATTTGTGCTCCCATATAAAAATCTGCTACCATAGTTGGCAAACTGCTCATACTAGAAAACAAAGTAGTAGGACTTAATGTGTCTATTTTTTTAAAATCAAAAGGTAATAGTAACAATGTATTTACAACTTGATTGTTTACTAATGAATCTTTCAACCTCTTACGCTCTTCAAACAACAAATGTTGTTTTTCAAAACCAATCAACACTTCCCCTTTTGTAGCTACTATAGAGTCTAAATTAGTATTCAACATTAGTAAAGAATCTTTACTTACTGAAAACTTTTTTAATACTGCATCTAAATCTTCATACGATTTTAATGTGTACTTTACAGGTTTCTCTGCAAAAATGGGAGATGCACTACTAATAGTAGTAGTTTTTAGCACTCTCATTGGTAAATTAAGTACAGAACCTATAGACAAGCTGTCTACCACTACAGTATCGTTTACACTTAACAATTCTGGCACGCTAATTCCATATTTTCTAGAGATCGCATACAATGTTTCTCCTTGTATTACTTTGTGTTGTTGGGTATTTCTAACAACGGATATCTGTGTTTCTTTTCTAGGAATTTCTAAAACATTACCAATGGTAAGTCCATTAGACAATACTTCTACATTTGCATCTTTAAGTTCATCAATTGTAAGTTCATATTTTTTAGCGATGGAATACAAGGTTTCTTTAGGAGTTACAATATGAGTTTTGATAAAACTTTTATCTGTATTGCTTTTGGGAGCTTTTACAACAACAGAAGATATTTTAAGCTCTTGTCCTATTTTTAAACCTTCTTCTGCTAAAAACGGATTGTCTTTAATTAAATTAGAAATAGAGATTTGATATAATTTAGACAAACTGTACAACGTCTCTTTGGGCTGTACTTTATGAACTTTTATCGTATCTGCAGCAGTAAATAATTGAAGATTGTTTACCTCATCTGTTCTTAGATCTTTGGGCTTTTTTAATTCTTTAAAAAGATTTTCCGGAATTTTAACCATTGTATTAGCCTTTGGTCTTCTAGAAACACCCTTATTCATTCTTAGCAAATGCGTATAACTCACTCCAAACTTATCTGCAATTTCTTTTAATGTTTCTCCTTTTTTACTTGTATATTCTTTTACTGTTTGTGCAGATGCAGAAACAATCATTATAAAAAAAAGAAAACCAAAAGCGTTACGTATTTTCATCATACTAAGTCTCGTTTACAAACCACAATATTACATATATTATACCAAAATAATAACCTCTGTTAAGACTATTAATTAACAATTTATCAGACATAAATCCTAAAAAAAACATCAAACAAATAAATGTTTGATGTTTTGTATTTTAAAAAATTTACTCCCACTCAATAGTTGCAGGTGGTTTAGAACTAATGTCGTACACCACTCTATTCACACCTTTTACGTTGTTAATAATTTTATTAGAAATTTCTTGTAAAAATTTATACGGTAAATCTACCCAATCTGCTGTCATACCATCAGTAGATTCCACAGCACGTAAAGCAACTGCTTTCTCGTACGTACGTTCATCCCCCATAACTCCTACAGATTGTACGGGTAATAAGATAGCTCCGGCTTGCCAAACAGAATCATACAAACCGTGTTCTTTTAATCCGTTGATAAAAATAGCATCTACTTCTTGTAACATGGCTACTTTTTCTGCGGTAATATCTCCTAAAATTCGTATCGCCAAACCTGGTCCTGGAAAAGGATGACGTCCTAACAATTCAGGATCTATTCCCATAGATTTTCCTGCTCTACGAACCTCATCTTTAAAAATCATACGCAAAGGCTCTACAATTTTTAATTTCATAAAGTCTGGCAAACCTCCTACGTTATGATGAGATTTAATGGTTGCAGAAGGGCCTCCATCCGCAGAAACAGATTCAATTACATCTGGATAAATAGTTCCTTGTGCCAACCACTTTACATCTTCTATTAAATTTGCTTCTTGGTCAAAAACATCTATAAATGCTTTACCAATAGCTTTACGCTTTAATTCAGGATCAGACAATCCTTCTAATTCTTTTAAGAATCTTTCAGAAGCATCTACTCCTTTCACATTTAAGCCCATACCTTCGTATTGCTTTAAAACACCTGCAAATTCGTTTTTACGTAACAATCCGTTATTTACAAATACACAGTATAAGTTTTTGCCAATCGCTTTGTTTAACAACACAGCTGCTACGGTAGAATCTACTCCACCAGAGAGTCCTAAAACTACTTTGTCGTTTCCAACTTTTGCTTTAATCTCTGCGACGGTTGCATCTACAAAATTATCTGGAGTCCATTCTTGAGCTACGTTGGCAACTCCTACTAAAAAGTTTTTTAATATTTGTGTACCCTCTGTTGAGTGGTATACTTCTGGGTGAAATTGAATAGCATAGGTATCCTCCCCTTCTATTGCGTACGCTGCATTTTTAACATCGTGTGTACTGGCAATACATTTATAGGTCGTTGGTAAGTCTAAAATGGTATCGGAATGACTCATCCAAACCTGACTACCACTTTCTATTCCTTGGAATAAAGGAGATGTTTTGTCTACAAAAGACAAATTAGCTCTACCATATTCTCTTGTGTTAGAAGCTCCTACTTCACCTCCAAAGAAATGTGCTAAATATTGAGCTCCATAGCAAATACCCAACAATGGTTTTTTTCCCTTTACCTCAGATAAATCAATCTTAGGTGCTTGTTCTCCTCTTACAGAATGTGGAGAACCTGATAAAATAACAGCTTTATAATCGTTAAAATTATATTTATTGCTATTGTAAGGGTGTATTTCACAATAAATATTTAACTCTCTCACTCGACGAGCTATCAGCTGCGTAACTTGAGATCCGAAATCTAAAATAAGTACTTTTTGTTGCATGTGCAAAGCTACTAATTTAAGACTGAAGATTCAACAACTTTTTTATGGATTAAGTAGTCTCATAAATTCAAGAATATAGTCCATGAAAACATATTCTTTTTCTATAAAAATTGAAGGTTGAAAAGTTAGAATTCCTTGTTTACTTTACAAGAAAAGAGAGAAACAAATATCAAAAACTATCTTTATAAATGATTCTCTACAATTTTAATCTTTAAACTTTAAATGTATCTTTGCCTGCAAAAATTATCTATAATGATTAATATTACTTTACCCGATGGAAGTGTAAGAGCGTACGAGAATAATAGTACGCCAATGGATGTGGCTATGAGCATTAGCCAAGGTTTAGCTAGAAATGTAATTTCGGCTAGTTTTAATGGAAATACCGTTGAAACCAAAACCCCATTAACCACCGACGGTAATTTAACCTTATATACGTTTGAGCAACCCGAAGGAAAAAAAGCCTTTTGGCATTCTTCTGCACACGTTTTGGCTCAGGCAATCCAAAAAATCTATCCTGGTGTAAAATTAACCATTGGTCCTGCGATAGAAAATGGTTTTTACTACGATATTGATTTTGGAGAACACAAAGTTTCTGAAAACGATTTCCCTAAAATTGAAGCTAAATTTTTAGAATTGGCTAGAGGAAAGCACGAATTTACGTTGCGTGAAGTTTCTAAAGCCGATGCTTTGGCTAAATACCAAGAAGAAAACAATCCGTTTAAAGTTGAATTAATAGAAAACTTAACGGATGGAGAAATCACCTTCTGCGATCACGATGATTTTACAGATTTATGTAGAGGAGGACACATTCCTAACACAGGAATCATAAAAGCCATTAAAGTAATGAGTGCTGCGGGTGCGTATTGGAGAGGAGATGAAAACAAACCACAATTAACACGTATCTACGGAATTTCTTTCCCTAAAGCCAAACTTTTAAAGGAATACTTAGAGTTATTAGAGTTAGCAAAACAACGCGATCACCGTAAATTAGGTAAAGAGTTAGAATTGTTTACTTTTTCTCAAAAAGTAGGACAAGGATTGCCATTATGGTTGCCTAAGGGAGCTGCTTTAAGAAGTAGATTAGAAGACTTTTTAAAAAAAGCTCAAAAGAAAGCTGGTTACGAAATGGTAATGACACCACATATTGGTCAGAAAGAATTGTATGTTACTTCTGGTCATTATGAAAAATATGGAGAAGATAGTTTTCAACCTATCAAAACTCCAAAAATGGACGAGGAATTTTTATTAAAACCAATGAACTGTCCACATCACTGTGAAGTTTTTAACTACAAGCCTTACTCTTACAAAGAACTACCAAAGCGTTATGCAGAGTTTGGTACTGTTTATAGATATGAGCAAAGTGGTGAATTACATGGAATGACTCGTGTACGTTGCTTTACACAAGATGATGCCCATATTTTTTGTACTCCAGACCAGTTAGATCAAGAATTTAAAGATGTGATTGATTTGGTATTATATGTCTTTGGTTCTTTAGGTTTTGAAGATTTTACGGCACAAGTATCTTTAAGAGACCCTGAAAACCCAGAAAAGTATATAGGTTCTGATGAAAATTGGGATAAAGCAGAAAATGCAATTATAAACGCTGCTAAGGAAAAAGGGCTAAACTATGTTGTTGAAACAGGTGAAGCTGCTTTTTATGGACCTAAGTTAGACTTTATGGTAAAAGATGCTTTAGGTAGAAGTTGGCAGTTAGGTACTATCCAGGTTGATTATAATTTACCAGAACGTTTTGATTTAACCTATAAAGGTTCCGACAACGCATCACACAGACCCGTAATGATTCACCGTGCTCCATTTGGATCTATGGAACGTTTTATTGCTGTATTATTAGAACATACCGGAGGTAATTTCCCATTATGGTTAATGCCAGAACAGGTTACTATCCTACCAATCAGCGAGAAATATCAGAAATATGCTGAAAAAGTTTCAGAATTACTAGAAAATTCCGAAATTCGCACGCTAATCGATGACCGTAATGAAAAGACAGGTCGTAAGATTAGAGATGCTGAGGTAAGTAAAATTCCTTACATGGTTATTGTAGGAGAAAAAGAAGAAGGAGAAGAAACTGTTTCTGTCCGTAAACATGGAGAAGGAGATTTAGGAACTTTTTCTATCGAAGATTTCATCAAACATGTATCCGAAGAAGTAGAAAAAACCTTAGTGAAATTTTAAGTAAAGAGTTTAATATTCTTATAGCAATATAAGAGCAAAAATAAAAAGCCATAGCAATTAAAAGAAGAAGGTCAAGAGGACCTGCAAGAGTTATTAAAGAAAATCCACACAGAATTAACGGAGACATTCGTTATGTGGATGAAGTACGTTTGGTTGGTGATAACGTAGAAGTAGGAGTATATCCTATATCTAAAGCTAAACAAATTGCACGTGAACAAGAGTTAGACTTAGTTGAAATTTCACCTAAAGCCGTACCTCCTGTTTGTAAGATTATTGATTACAAGAAATTTTTGTATGAGCAAAAGAAACGTGATAAGGTTATGAAAGCGAAAGCTACCAAGGTAACCGTAAAAGAAATTCGTTTTGGACCTCAGACTGACGAGCATGATTACGAATTTAAAAAGAAACATGCTGTTAAGTTTTTACAAGATGGTGCCAAACTTAAAGCGTATGTTTTCTTTAAAGGACGTTCTATTATATTTAAAGATCAAGGGCAAATACTATTGTTAAAGTTAGCTCAGGAGTTAGAAGAATACGGTAAAGTAGAGCAAATGCCTAAATTAGAAGGTAAACGTATGATTATGTTTATTGCTCCTAAAGTAAAAAAATAAACAGTGCTTAAAATACTGTAAAAATAAAGTAAGCAAGAAAAAACAACTTATTAGAGATGCCTAAATTAAAAACAAAATCTAGTGCTAAGAAGAGATTCAAGGTAACTGGAACTGGAAAATTAAAAAGAAAGCACGCTTTTAAAAGTCACATCTTAACAAAGAAGTCTAAAAAGCGTAAATTAAAATTAACTCACGACGGTTTAGTTCACAAGAACGACGAAGCGAGTATTAAAGGAATGTTAAACTTAAAGTAATTTAAGCCTTAACAAGGGAATATTAATTATTAACCATGGAGTGGGCTTTTTAACAATGGACAATTTACAATAAACAATGAGCAATTGTTAATTGCTAATTGCTAATTGAAAATTGAAAATGGCCTTACTACAAAACACATTGAAATTATGCCTAGATCAGTAAATTCAGTAGCTTCAAGAAATAGAAGAAAAAAAATCTTGAAGCAAGCAAAAGGTTACTTTGGTAGACGTAAAAACGTTTATACAGTAGCAAAAAATGCGGTTGAGAAAGCAATGTCTTACTCTTACCGAGATAGAAAAAACAAGAAAAGAAGCTTCCGTGCTTTATGGATTACTCGTATTAACGCGGGTGCTCGTTTACACGGATTGTCTTATTCTCAGTTTATGGGGAAAGTAAAAGCTAACAATATCGAATTAAACCGTAAGGTTTTAGCAGATTTAGCGATGAACAACCCAGAAGCTTTTAAGGCCATCGTCGAAAAAGTAAAATAATTTTTAAATAACATCTTGCTTATATTTACCCTTCAATTTTATATTGAAGGGTTTTTTATTTAATCAGAATTAATTTTTCCTAAATAAATTCCGATTAAATATGCCTATAAAAAATAAACCTAATTTTACTAATAATTAATCACAAAAAAACCACGATTTATTTTTTAGGGTTACCCACTTAAATCGCATTGATTTTGATTTCATTTAAAGTCAATGGTGCAGAGTGTACAAACCTCTTAATAATCTTATCAAGTATTGATCCTCTATGATTCCTTCTATTGAATCGAAAGAAGTATTCATCTATATACTTATGTAAATATTCTCTATTACAATAAGAATGTACTCCTCTAAGCCAATTTTTGAAATTTCTAATCTGTATGTGTAACATTTTAAAATTTCTTCCTTGATCAGATAAGGTTTGTTCTAAGTTTTCATATTCTTCTTTTAAAGGTTTGTAACCAGACCAGCCATCGGCCAGTATATTTGCATCTGATTTGATATGAGTATCAAACAAAGGTCTCAAAGATGCGGTACTATAATCATCAATAATTTTAGCATACCCTCTACCAGACTTACCATCACGATGTTCAAAAGCAATAACTACTCTAATTTTCTTTTCACTTTTACTACGTCCTTGTTCCCCTTTTTGAGGGGTTCCTATTTCAAATTCATCTACATGAACTTCTCCTTCTAAAGGGTACTGTTCACTACTTTTCATTCCAGCTTGTACTTTTTGGCGAAATGCCCATGCTGTTTTTTGGTTTACTCCAAAATGTTCGACTAGCCATATGCTGTTTGCTCCTTTTTTACTAGTAGTTATTTCGTAGAGCATTTCAAAAGCTTTATCAATCCCAAACTTGAGCTTATGAAATAAAGTGCCTGAAGTTGTAGATTCATCGTAACCACATTTACTACACCTTCGACTGGCAGGTTGTTTCCCTTTTATATACTTTGTGGACTGGCAACGTTTACAAGAATAACCGTTTTCCCATTTAAACTCTGCTAGGTAATTATAACAATCTTTTGTGTCTTAAAACGATCTTTAAAAGTCTGACGATCAAGCTCTTTTAGAATTTTCACCTCACTAGGATTTCTATATAATTTACATAATAACACCATGAAAAACAACTATTTGAGAACTAAATGGGTAACCCTATAATTTTTAATAAACCGTGGTAAGTTATTCTTTAACTTATTTCAGTTATAGCCTATAAAAACTCATAAGACTGTTTGGCTATTTCTAACTCCTCATTTGTAGGTATCACTATAATTTTAACTTTAGAATCTTTCTTATTAATTAATGTGAGTTCTTTAGGTCTTTGATTGTTTTCTTCTTTATCTAATTCTATTCCTAAATATTCTAAGTTTTCACAGATCAATTCCCTTAAATCTACACTATTTTCTCCTGCTCCTGCTGTAAACACAATAGCATCTAAACCATTCATAGCTGCAGTGTAAGCTCCTATGTATTTTTTAACTCTATATGCATACAACTCCAAAGCTTCTTTACAATCTTTATTGCCTTTATTTGCGTGTGTTATTAAATCTCTAAAATCTGAATAACCCGTCATTCCTAGCATTCCACTTTTTTTATTTAGTAATGTGCTCACTTCCTCTGCAGAGTAATTTAAATTCTGTAGTAAATGTAATACCACAGAAGGGTCAACATCTCCTGTACGAGTTCCCATCACTAAACCTGTTGTTGGAGAAAACCCCATAGAATGATCTACACAAACTCCGTTTTGAATAGCAGAAACCGATGCCCCATTACCAATATGCAGTGTAATTAATTTAGTGTGACGTGTTCCTAAAAATTCATTTGCTTTTTCTGATACGTATTTATGACTGGTTCCATGAAACCCATATACTCGTATCTGTTTTTCTTCTGTTAACTCTTTAGGCAAACCGTATTTATAGGCTATTGCAGGAATGGTTTGATGAAAAGCAGTATCGAAAACCGCAACCTGTTTTGCATTTGGAAATAATTCTTCGCAAACATCAATTCCTAACAAATTTGCAGGATTGTGTAACGGTGCTAAAGAGAAAAGTTCTTTAATCTTTTGTTTTACTTCTGGAGTAATTAACTGCGTTTTAGAAAAAGTACTACCTCCGTGTACTACTCTATGCCCAACCGCTTTTAAATCTTCTGTAGAACTTAACACTCCTATGTTAACATCTAACAAATAAGAAACTAGCTTAGATAATCCTTCTTTATGATTTTTTATAGCCGCTATTTCGGATACTTCTTTTCCGTTAGCAGGATGGTATACAAAGTTTGAGTTTTCTTGTCCTATACGCTCTATAAGTCCCTCACAAATTACCTTTTCTGATGGCATAGCAATCATTTGATATTTTAAAGAAGAACTTCCTGAATTTATAATTAATATGTTCATGTTTTTATAATTCTTGTGCCTGAATGGCTGTAATAATTACCGTATTAAAAATATCATCTACCGTACAACCTCTACTTAAATCGTTTACAGGTTTGTTTAATCCTTGTAACATAGGACCGATAGCCAAGGCTCCTGTTTCTCTTTGGATGGCTTTGTAGGTGTTGTTCCCTGTATTTAAGTCTGGAAACACGAGCACTGTTGCTTCTCCTGCCACCTCTGAATTTGGCATTTTACTTTTAGCGACTCCTTTATCTACAGCAGCATCGTACTGAATAGGTCCTTCTACTTTTAAATCGGGTCTTTTCTTTTTTACAATTTCGGTAGCTGTTCTTACTTTGTCTACCTGAGCTCCTTTTCCTGAAGATCCTGAGGAATAAGACAACATAGCCACTCTAGGTTCAATTCCAAAATTAGCTGCAGAATCTGCCGAAGAAATCGCTATTTCTGCCAACTGTTCTGCTGTTGGATCTGGATTGATTGCACAATCTCCAAAAATGGCTACTCTATTGTCCATACACATAAAAAAGATAGAAGATACTACAGATACATTAGGTTTTGTTTTTATAAACTGTAAAGCAGGTCTTATGGTATGTTGTGTGGTGTTTACAGCTCCAGATACCATACCATCTACCAACCCTTTGTGAACCATCATGGTTCCAAAATAAGAAACATCCGTCATGGTATCTCTTGCGGTATCTAAATTCATTCCTTTGTGCTTTCTTAATTCGTAAAGAGTCTCCACGAAATCTTCGAAATACTCTGAATCTACAGGATTTATCACCTTTATTTTATCAAAATTAATGGCGACATCTATTTTTTCGGCTTTTTCTTTTAATTCTTCAATAGCTCCCAACAACACCACATCTACAATATTTAATGTGGCCAACATAGCGGCTGCTTGTAAAATACGGGTATCGTTTCCTTCTGGCAATACAATCGTTTTTTTAGCACTACTTGCTCTATCAA